>CAMBQF010000033.1 GCA_945869825.1 Chitinophaga pinensis
GCCAATTAACGAGATTTACCGTGCCGAAGGTATAGCCCTGCCCCCAACAACCAAAGCCACCGCCGAGCACAATAAGAAAGACTTTGCAGGCGCATTGGTCGTTGCTCCGGGCTCTGCATTTAATACCTCCTGGGCCAATAAGTTTAAGCCCTACTCTACCGCCGTAGCATCGGGCTGGATGAACCTGCGGGGCGCCAAACGCTGGCAGGCTGCGGACAGAGGTTTTGTACTATCAGACCACGCCGACTGGACCGGCCTCATAGGCGCTATTAAAGCCACGGGTTGCGAAAGTGTATACATAACCCACGGCTATACTTCTGTTTTCTCAAAGTGGCTGCGCGAACAAGGCTACGATGCTCACGAGGTTAAAACCTTATATGGAGAGGAGAATGAAGTGCCTGAAGTTATTGAGGCAGGCCCTGAAAAAACTTAACTATACTAACTATGCCAATTATAAAAACCAGCCCCAATACAATGTAGCGGAAGGTTTTCTTGTTTACCCTGTCTACCAGCCATTTGCCAATAATATTACCCGCCAGCGACAATACTATAACCGGTATTATATAACCGAGCGCCCCGTCTATCATTGGTTTTTGAATAACGTATACCACAAAACGGCTGGCATCAACCCCTAAATCTATAAACGCCGATGTGGCAATAAATGCGCTTACGTTTAAATCGTAGGCAGATAGGAACAACCCGCGGATAGCACCGCCCGTGCCTAAAAAGCCCGCCACAAAGCCCGATATACCTCCGCCAACTGCTGCATTAGTACGCGTGGCCTTAACTACCAAATTGGGTTTAAGCAACAGGAATAATGAAAGCCCACTTAGGAAAATCCCTAAAACACCCTCTGCAATGTAATCGGCCAAAAAGCCCGATAACAAAGCCCCTACAACAACCGCAATAATACTGGGTATTCCAAAATTTATAAGCAAATCTTTAAGTAACCCTTTGCGGAACAATACCACCTTCCATAAATTGCTTACCACATGTATAGCTGCCGTAAATAATAACGCCTGCTGAAACCCAAAGTAGTATGTAATGATTGGTACTAATAGTATGGAAGAGCCAAAACCACCAAGGGTGCCCAGCACTTCGGCAAGAAACAATAGTATATAAAACGTAATATGCTCCAACAGAGATGGTATATAGTCCTGAATATAAGGTAAACATACTTACTTTTGGGCATGAATAAAATGATGCTGGTCATGATGATTCCTGAACTATTCATTACCAAAACTGTTTTTTAGGGTATGAAAAATTTTGCCCAGCTATATGCCGATTTGGATGAAACCAACAAGACCAACGAAAAAGTGGCCTTGCTTTCGGCGTACATGCAAAACGCGCATGATGGCGACCGGCTATGGGCATTGGCACTATTATCAGGCCGCAGGCCTAAACGTACTGTTGGCACAACCAAGCTAAAAGAGTGGGCTTGCCAGTTTGCCAACATTGATTTTTGGTTGTTTGAAGAAAGCTATGGCATTGTAGGCGACCTTGCCGAAACCATTACCCTTATTTTACCTCCGCCCACAGAAACGCAGCATAACGAGACATTAAGTTATTGGGTAAACTACATCCGCTCATTAGAAAAAGTGGACGAAGAAGTTGCCCGCGATAAAATACAGGATGCCTGGAGGGTATTAAGCCAGTCCGAACGCTTTGCCTTTAACAAACTGATAACAGGCGGCTTCCGTGTGGGTATATCGCAAACGCTGGTAGGCAGAGCCATTTCCAACTTTACGGGCATTACTCAAAATGTTATTGCCCACCGCCTAATGGGCAAATGGACACCTGACGATACTACCTTTGAGCAGTTGGTACTAGAAGAGCGGCACGATGATAACCTCTCCCACCCCTACCCTTTTTGTTTGGCCTATCAAATTGATGTTCCGTTAGAAAGCCTTGGGCAGCCCGATGAGTGGCAAGCCGAATGGAAATGGGACGGTATACGGGGGCAGATAATAAAACGTAATGGGCAGTTTTTTGTATGGAGCCGTGGTGAGGAATTGGTAACAGACAAATTCCCCGAGTTGGTGGAGCTACAAGCCGTTTTGCCCGATGGTGTTGTGTTAGATGGGGAGATTATGCCCTATAAAGACGGACAGATAATGAGCTTTAACGTGCTGCAAACCCGCATAGGCCGCAAAAACCTGACTAAGAAAATACTGGCAGATGCTCCGGCAGCCTTCTTTGCTTATGATATTATTGAGTACGAAGGACAAGACATCCGCGAGAAACCCCTGGCAGAACGCAGGACTATATTAGAAGATTTGTTACAAAAGGTTAACCACCCTAATTTTATACAATCGCCTACGGTGGAGTTTAACACTTGGGAAGAACTGGCTGAAAAGCGTAAGCTATCGCGCAGCCTACAAAGCGAGGGGCTTATGCTGAAACAAAAAAGCAGCACCTACGAGGTGGGTCGCAAAAAAGGCCATTGGTGGAAATGGAAGGTAGACCCGTATAGTATTGATGCCGTGCTTATCTACGCACAGGCAGGCCACGGTCGCCGGGCAAACCTCTACACCGATTATACCTTTGCCCTATGGCAAGGCGATTTGCTTGTACCTTTTGCCAAGGCCTATTCGGGATTGACTGATAAAGAGATTGAGCATGTTGATGCCATTGTAAAAAAGACCACCAAAGAAAAATTTGGCCCGGTACGCAGCGTTATCCCTACCCTTGTTTTTGAGCTTGGTTTTGAAGGCATCAACATATCAACCCGCCACAAAAGCGGCATTGCCGTCCGCTTTCCGCGGATATTACGCTGGAGGCAGGACAAGAAAGTAGAAGACGCCAACACACTGGATGATTTGAAGGCTCTTATAAATAGTAATCAGTAGCAACTTATAATCTTTCCTTGATAACTAAACTTTTTTGTATAGTTCTCCGTTATCAGCGCATTGCTATATTTGCAAGCTAATGACATTTATATACCCCGCATTTCTTTGGGCCCTGGCAGCCATTTCAATACCCATTGCCATCCACCTGTTCAATTTCAGGCGGTATAAAACTGTCTATTTCTCAAGCCTGCGCTTTCTTAAGCAGGTAGAAACAGAGACTAAGCAAAGCCGCCGCCTTAAGCATTTACTGGTATTAACGGCACGCATACTAGCTATATCGGCACTGGTATTTGCCTTTGCAAGGCCTGTTATTCCCGCACCGGGCAGCAAGGTTAAGCAAGGCGATAAGGCCGTTTCTATCTACATAGATAACTCTTACAGTATGCAAGCCGTGGGCACCGAAGGTAGCCTGTTAGATAAAGCCAAGGCCACCACTGAAGAACTGGTTAAGCAATACAAGCCATCCGATAAGTTCCAACTGCTGACCAACGACTTTGAAGGCCGCCACCAACGCCTCTTAACCCGCGATGAGTTTTTGGATTTACTAAAAGATGTTGACTACTCTCCGGCTTTCCGTAAGCTATCGGAGGTATTCTCTCGCCAGCGCGACTTTTTAAATGCAGAGCCACAGCCTAACAAGCAGGCCTTTGTTATTTCCGACTTTCAAAAATCAACCTTCGACCCTGAGGTATTGAAGAATGATACCTCCATTAGCATGGCGGCTATTCCGCTAAAAGCTAACGAGGCCAATAACCTGTATGTGGATAGTGTTTGGTTTGCTACCCCTTACCGCAAGTTAAACCAGCCCGAAGAACTGAACATACGCATTACCAACACAGGCGTTACCGATGCTGACAATGTGCCCTTAAAACTTTTCATAAACAAGGTGCAAAAGTCGCCCACATCAGTAAGTATTAAGGCAGGCCAAAAGGCAGAATTTAAATTATCGTATACCATACAACAGCCGGGCTTGCAGTTTGCCGAGTTGCAACTAACCGACCACCCGATAACTTACGATGATAAGTTTTACTTCTCTTACGCCATAGCCAATAACCTGAATGTACTGGCCATAAACGGCGGCAGCGAAAGCCCCTACTTAAACTCGCTATATGGTAACGATGTATACACCAAGCTTACCAACATGCCCGAGGGGCAGATTGACTATGCGTCCTTTGCTTCTCACCCGCTAATTGTATTAAACGGGGTAAAAAGCATATCATCAGGCTTGCAACAAGAACTGAAAAAGTATACCGATGCAGGAGGAAACGTTATGATATTCCCCCCATTGGCAGGCGATATGGGTAGTTATAAAACATTGCTGCAATCGCTTAACTGTGCATGGTTTGAAGGGTTAGATACCACCCGCAGCAAGGTGACCACACTGGCTATGCAAGATGCCATTTACAAAGACATTTTTGAAAAGACACCTAACAATATAGACCTGCCTGTAGCCTTTAAACACTACACATTTAGCAGGGCATTAGCATCAGAAGAACCGTTGATGAAGTTTGCTAACGGGCAAAGCTTTTTAAGCCGCTTTAAAGCAGGTACAGGCCAGCTGTACCTTTGCGGGTCGCCGTTAGATGCTGCCGCAACCAACTTCCCCAAGCACGCGTTGTTTGTACCTACCTTATACAAAATAGCCTTGTACAGCGGCACTACGGCCCCACTCTACTATATGGCGGGTAACGATAATACCGTGCAGGCCGGCAACGTTACCATTGGCGCCGACGATGTATTCAAGGTGAAAGAAATAGGCGGTAAAATAGAGTTTATACCTGCCCACCGCAGCAGCGGCTACGGCACGGCTATAGATATGGGCAACCAGGCGAAAGAAGCCGGCAACTATATGCTTATGGCAGGTAACGATACCCTTATGCCTATTGCCGTTAACTACAACAGGCTGGAGAGCGACCTGAAAACCATTACCCCAGATGAAATTACCGAAGGCTTTGATAAAAACCGTTTGGAGAACTTTACGGTGTTGGATGTCATGAAGAAAGGTATTTCAAAATCGTTGGCTGATGTAGCCGAAGGCACCCAACTATGGCGCTGGTTTATATTCGCAGCCCTGTTCTTTTTACTGATGGAGATTGCCTTGTTGCGTTTGCTTAAATAATGGAAAACACAAGTGCATATAAGGCTATAGACGATAAGCCCAAGCTACTGCTTATTATTTGCGGTTACATTGTTATAAAAGCCATTGCCAAAACAGCCACTTCCATTTGGTTCCTGTTAGGCAATAAAGCTACCTCCGATGGGTTTGATGTAATTACCCAGGGTGGTGCCGGGCTTCAATTATTCATAATTGCCATAAGCGCTGTCGCCATAGTTGCGGCATACCGTCTATACCAATTTAACCGTAAAGGGTTGCTGCTATATATTGGGGTTATTGTAATATCATTTATTGCCCCCCTTTTTTTTGGGGTAGATAGCTACAGGCCAACCATGACAGAGTTTACCCTATCGGCCGTGCCGGTAGTGTTGCTGTTTAGGTATTGGGACCGTATGGCCCCTGATGCGGTGGCAGGCGACAATTACTTTTCTAACACCATTGATAAAACAGACGATTGGTTTTGGGATTGGGTAGATTATAACCAAAAAGTGCCGGGTAAACTGGTCAACTGGTTTAATGTAGCCACCAGCGATGAGTTGATTATATTTTACAGAAAGTATATAGAAATTACCGACAGGCTTATTCCAACTACCGAGCCTATTTATGTAAAGTCGCATCAGGGTGCTATAAGCAAAGATACTATGGCTGCGCTTAACAACTGGATTATTGTACAAGGCAAAACCCTTTGGGCTACCGCGGCCAATGTAGCCACTGCTGATGCTAATGGCTATGTGAAAAACACACTGATTGACGAAAAGTGGGAGGTGCTGCTAAAAATACACCTGATGAGCGCGGCTAAAGCCAAAGAAAATGCTAAACAACCCAATACCAGTTGGCAGGGTACGGCATGGCAAACACGGTTTGGATACTTTCCTGCTGCCGAGGCTAAGGCTATATTCGACGAGCGGTTTGGCGGGCCTATTGAGGATTTTCTAACGGACTAGCGTGCAGCCACCACACTAATTTCTACATGGGCATCTTTAGGCAGGCGGGCTACCTCTACAGTTTCGCGGGCAGGGAAATCGGCAGTAAAGTAGCTGGCGTATACCTCATTCACCCGGGCAAAATCGTCCATGCTTTTTAAAAAGATAGTGGTTTTAAGTATGTTGGTAAAATCCATCCCGGCCTCGGCCAGTATGGCACGCAGGTTTTCCATCACCCTGAATGTCTCGGCCTGTATGTTCTCGTTTTCAAACGCACCACTCTCGGGGTTTAGCGCAATTTGACCCGATACAAACAGCACATTGCCAAACTTTACAGCTTGGCTATAAGGGCCTATGGGGGCGGGGGCAAACTTGGTGGTAATGATTTCTTTCATACTATTTCAGCCCAAAGAAAGAAAAAAGTTTTGGTTTAGCCGTTACCTTAATCTTAAAACATAGTACCAATAAGCCCAATACTTGGTATTTTTGACAAATACTCTTTAGCAAAATGAAACTACATACCATAAATACAGGCATGTTTAAACTGGATGGCGGCGCTATGTTTGGTGTTGTCCCTAAATCTATTTGGAACAAGCTAAACCCTGCCGATGAAAACAATATGTGCACCTGGGCCATGCGTTGCCTGCTTATTGAAGACGGCGACAAGTTAATATTGATAGACAACGGTATTGGCAACAAGCAAAGCGATAAGTTTTTTGGCCATTATTATTTGCATGGCGATGATACATTGGAAAAATCGCTAAACGCATTGGGTTTTGGGTTTGATGATATTACCGATATGTTCCTTACCCACCTGCACTTTGACCATTGCGGCGGCTCTGTAAAATGGAACAGTGCGAAGGACGGGTACGAGCCTGTGTTTAAAAACGCTACCTACTGGAGCAACAATAAGCATTGGGAATGGGCTACTAAGCCTAACCCAAGGGAAAAAGCATCGTTCTTAACCGAAAATATCATCCCCATAATGGATAGCGGGCAGCTTAAGTTTGTTGATGATGGCTTTGATTTATTTAGCTACAAAGAAGTTTACGGGCATACCGAAAGCATGATGCTGCCTATGCTTAATTACAAAGGGCGCACCATTATTTACATGGCCGATTTGATACCATCAGCAGAGCATTTACCTATACCGTATGTTATGGGGTACGATACCCGTCCGCTGCTAACCTTGGGCGAGAAAGAGAGTATTTTAACCGAAATGCAGCAAAAGGATGCTATTCTATTCTTTGAACACGACCCTGTAAACGAGTGTGGAACATTGCAAATGACTGAGAAAGGAATAAGGATGGGAGAGAGCCTCCGATTAAGTGATATTTAATGAACAGATAAAAAGATAAAGAGATAAATGCCATCTACATGAGAAAGAGAGATAGCGTTATACGAGAGAAATGCATGGAGTTTTCTATAAGAATTGTTAAGCTTTACAAATATTTAACTGAAGAAAAGAGAGAGTATATAATGGCTAAACAATTACTCAGGAGTGGAACAGCTATAGGTGCATTAATTAGAGAAGCTGATTATGCCGAATCGAAACCTGACTTTATCCACAAATTTCATATTGCTTTAAAAGAAGCATCAGAAACTGAATATTGGTTAGAATTATTAAACAAGACAGATTTTCTTTCTAAAAAAGAATTTGAATCTATAAGTAAAGACATAAATGAGATTTGTAAAATAATTGTTGCTATTATAAAAACATCAAAAGGAGTTAAATAATTCTTTATCTTTTTATCTCTATATCTATTAATTTAGAAGATTTGATAACACTTCGTGCCATAGAACCCTCAGACCTTGAGTATATTTATACCTGGGAAAACAACCCCGAAAATTGGACGGTGAGTTATACCTATGCGCCATTCTCAAAGGATGTTTTGAAAGCCTATATTGAGAATGCAGGACAAGATATCTATACTTCAAAACAACTGCGGTTAATGATTGATTTGGATGAAGACGGGCAAACCCGCAGCATAGGCTGTGCAGACCTTTTCGACTTTGAGCCACGCCACCAACGCGCAGGCGTAGGCATACTTATTGGCGAACATGGCAAACGTAAAAACGGATATGCATCAGAAGCTCTACAGCAACTTATTAACTACGCGTTTACCACATTAAACCTAAACCAACTTTTTTGCAATATAGCTGTTGATAATAGCGCCAGCCTGGGGCTGTTTACCAAACATGGGTTTACCATTACAGGTACAAAAAAGCAATGGCTGCATATTAATAACAATTGGGTTGATGAACATACCCTGCAACTGCTGCGTGGATAAATGAAGAAAATTGCCCTGATATTGGTTGTGGCTTTTGTTGCCGTGTTCGCAATGTTTTGCGGGCCGGGCAAAGGCGATAATCCATCAGGCGAGAAGCTGACCAGCTTTGCAGGCTTAAGCGATACTGTGAGCTATGTGGGCATAAACACCTGCAAGCAATGCCACCAGGATATTTACAACACTTTTATGCAAACGGGCATGGGGCAGTCGTTCGATAATGCCACCCACGCCAAGAGCAAAGGCCGTTTTGAAGAGGCTAAAACACTTTACGACAAATTCTCTGACCTATACTACAAACCCTACTGGAAAGGCGATACGCTAAAAGTTACTGAGTTCAGGCTATCGGTTGCAGATACCGTTTATAAGCGGGTACAAAATGTGAGCTACATAGTAGGCTCAGGCCAGCATACCAATTCGCACATTATAAACGTAAAAGGCTATTTATACCAGGCCCCGTTTACCTTCTATGCCCAAAAGGGCCGGTTAGATTTACCCCCCGGTTTTGAAAATGGCCATAACACCCGCTTTGGTAGAGCTATTGGGTTAGAGTGTATGAGCTGCCACAACGCCTACCCTAAATTTGTAATGGGGTCGGAAAATAAGTATAGCGAAGTACCCCAAGGTATAGACTGCGAACGTTGCCACGGGCCTGGGGGCGAGCATGTGCGCCGCAAGCAAATGGGTGAGAGTATTGATACATCAAAATATATAGATTATTCCATTGTAAACCCCGGCAAGCTTAGCGCCGACTTACAGTTTGAAATATGCCAACGCTGCCATTTACAGGGTAACGCGGTACTAAAGCCCGGCAAATCGTTCTTCGACTTTAAACCCGGTATGATGCTTAGCGCTGTAATGGATGTGTACCTACCCCGCTATAAAAATGCCGATAAAGACTTTATCATGGCATCGCACGCCGATAGGTTAAAGCAAAGCCAATGCTTTATAGTTTCAGCAAAAAACAATGCCTATAAAGACAAGTTACACCCATATAAAAATGCCCTCACCTGCGTTACCTGCCATAACCCGCATGTAACCTCTAAAAGCCTAGGCGATGGGTATTTTAACAATAAATGTAAAGACTGTCATCAAAAAACAGCAAGGTTTGATTGCAATGTTCAACTACAAAAGTATCAGGATGCTAAAGAAAACTGTGTAAGCTGCCATATGCCCCGTTCAGGCTCTACCGATATTCCACACGTATCTATCCACGACCATTACATACGTAAACCTATTGACCAAAAAGAGCTAAAAGGTATTAAGGAGTTTGTAGGCCTTGCCTGCATCAACAACCCCTCGCCTACCCCGGTATCAAAAGCAATGGCCTACATAAACCAATACGAGAAGTTTGAAGCTAAGCCATACCTGCTGGATAGCGCATGGTTTTACCTGCAAAAAGGCGGCGACGATATGTTTGTGCCGTTGATACAGTATTACTACATAAAAGGCGATTATACGGCTGTAGTTCGCCAGGTTACAGAGGTTGGTAAGGACAAGCTGCTTACCCAAAAGCTAATAAAGCAAAGCTACACCAATGCCGATGGGTGGACCGCCTACCGCATTGGCGAAGCATATAACAGTTTCGGGGTATATAACGAAGCATATGCCTTCTTTCAGCAGGCAGTAAAACTAACGCCCTATTATCCCGATTTTAAAAACAAGCTAGCCACAACTGCACTTGCGCTTGATAAAAAAGACGAAGCCAAGAGGCTGTTTGAAGACCTGATAGTAGAAAACTCCGGATTTGCACCTGCTTACACCAACCTCGGTTTTATTTACCTGCAAGCCGGCAATGATACCAAGGCCGAAACCCTTTACGACCAGGCCCTGGCTTTAGACCCCGACTATGAGCAGGCATTACTGAACAAAGCAGGCCTGTATTTCTACCGCAACCAACCGGCAAAGGCCAGGCCTTACCTGCAACGTGCCCTAAAGCTAAACCCCAACAATACAAGGGTTAAAGACATGCTAAAAACGGCTGTATAGCCCATCAAGCCAATCCCCTTATTTTTATTATATTTGCGTGGCGAAAGCAGTATGATAACGATTATTAACTACGGGATGGGAAATTTAGGATCTATAGCCAATATGCTAAAGCGTATTGGACACGATAGCCTTATTACCAGCAAACCTGAAGATATAGAAAAGGCTACTAAGTTAATTTTACCAGGCGTTGGTGCTTTTGATAATGGTATGCAAAGTTTTAACAATCTCGGCTTTTCATCCATACTAAATAAAAAAGTGTTGGAAGAAAAAGTGCCAATTTTAGGCATTTGCTTAGGCATGCAACTTATGACCGAGGGTAGCGATGAAGGTAAAGAAGCGGGTTTGGGTTGGATAAAAGGCAGGTTTGAAAAATTTGCCTTTGGTGAGGATATGAAAATGCATAAAGTACCGCACATGGGTTGGAATAAGCTTAAACAGGTAAAGCAATCTAAATTACTTGAAGGCTATGAGGAAACTCCCCGGTTTTACTTTGTACACAGTTATTATTTTAAACCCAGCAACCAAGCCGATGTTTTAGGAACTACATCATACGGAATAGAATATGCTTCGGCTTTTGAGCACGAGAACATACTTGGGGTACAGTTTCACCCCGAAAAGAGCCATAAGTTTGGTATGAACCTTTTGAAAAATTTTGCCGAGAAATACTAATGTTTGAAAAAAGGATAATACCGGTTTTATTGTGTGACAAGATGGATAGCCTGGTAAAAACCATCAAGTTTAAAGACCCGGTATATGTTGGCGACCCTAACAACGCGGTAAAAATTTTTAACGATAAAGAGGTTGACGAATTAATATTCTTAGACATATCAGCCACCCGCGAAAAACGAGGCCCTAACCTGGCGTATATTGAAGAAATAGCTTCGGAATGTTTTATGCCTTTGTGCTACGGGGGAGGAATTAGAACGCTTGAAGACATATCAAACGTAATAAAAACAGGAGTTGAAAAAATTGCCATTAACACAGCCACCTATACCGAGCCTGACTTAATACGAAAAGCTGCAGATAAGTTTGGAAGCTCTACCATAGTAGCCTCTATTGATGTAAAAAAAGACTTATTTGGAAGCTACCACGTGCATATTGAAGCAGGCAAGAAAAGTATAAAAATAAACCCGGTAACCTATGCGCAAAAATTGGCGCAGGAAGGGGCCGGAGAGATATTGATAAACGCAATAGACCGTGACGGTACCATGGCAGGCTTTGACCTTAAGCTTATAGAAAGCGTTTGCCATGCTGTTGATGTACCTGTAATTGCCTGTGGTGGTGCCGGAAAAGCAGCAGACTTTAAACAGGCTTTTGAAAAAGGCGCATCGGCAGCAGCAGCAGGGGCTATGTTTGTATTTACCGGTAAGCACAGGGCAGTACTAATAAATTATTTATCTAAACAAGATTTTGCATATATAAATGATTAACGCAGCAGCTAACAGGCCTTTTCAAGAATGTACAAAATGCATTTTGGATACCAATGACTATCCGGAGATGCACTTTAATAGCAATGGCGTATGTGAAATTTGCAACATATATGGCGACCTGGCTAAACGTACACTTTTTAAGGACGGAGCCGGTAAAGCAAAATTAGAACAGTTGATTGCCGATATTAAAGAAGCCGGCAAGGGAAAAGAATACGATTGCATTGTAGGCATTAGTGGAGGAGTTGATAGTACATATGTAGCATGGCTAAGCAAACAATGGGGGTTAAGGCCTTTGGTATTGCATGTTGATAACGGTTGGAATGCCGAATTGGCCGTAATGAACATAGAAAACATTGTGAAAAAACTGGGTTACGATTTATATACCTACGTACTAAACTGGAACCAGATTAAAGACCTGCAACTGGCTTTTATGAAAGCATCGGTTATAGATATTGACTTGCCATTTGACAATGCATTTATGGCTGTTTTATATCAGCTTGCAGCAAAGCATAAAATAAAATATATCCTATCGGGCCATAATACCGAAACAGAAGGCTACCTGCCCCCAAACTGGGTACATAATAAACTGGATACAATAAACATACGCGATATACATAAGCACTATGGTACTGAAAATATCAAGGGCTTTCCGATGATTGGAATTATACGTATGTGGTATTATAAAAAAATAAAAAAAATAGAAATGGCTACCCCGTTAAACTTTATTGATTACAATAAAGACGAGGTCAAAAAGTTTATTATTAACGAACTGGAGTGGAGAGATTATGGAGGGAAACATTACGAAAATATATTTACCCGTTTTTACCAAGGCTATATTTTACTTGAAAAATTTGGAGTAAATAAGCGTAAGTCGCACTTAGCTACATTAATATGCTCAGGCCAAATAACAAAAGAGCAGGCAATAGAAGAAAATAAAAAGCCTGTATACGATACAGAATTATTAAAAATTGACAAAGACTACTTTTTAAAAAAATTCAGGCTGTCTGAAGAAGAATTTAACAAAATGATGGCTATGCCTCCAAAAGCCCACACCGATTTCAAATCGTATATGAATATTTATAAGAAATTAAGGCCGGCGTATCTTATTATTAAAAAACTAATAGGCAAATAAGAACTAATGCAATTAAAAAAAGTACTGATATTATCCTATTTTTTCCCGCCATGTAACCTAACGGCATCACAGCGGGCATATGGCTGGGCTAAATATTTAAAAAAACACGGATATTACCCTATAATTATTACACGAAACTGGGACAACTCCATTAGCACCCCAATTGATGTATTAAAGAAAAGCGGGAAAGAAATAAAACACGAAATAACAGACGATTACGAAGTATATTATCTGCCTTATAAAGGGAGTTTACGTGACAGGTTTTTTGTTAAATACGGAGAAAATAAATTTGGTTTTTTTAGGCGGTTTTTAACATTTTTCGAGATTTTATTCGAGAATTATTCTAACCGGTTTATCCCATATAGAAATATATACGATTTTGCAGACCAATACATAACTAAAAACAAAGATGTAGAACGCATTATTATAACTGCCAATCCCTTTACTTTGTTTAGGTTCGGCTATTTACTAAACAAAAAATTCAACATTAAATGGCTTGCAGACTATAGAGACGATTGGAATACTTCTGACTTTTTAAAAAATAAAACACCATTTGAAAAAACATTAAATAAAATCAGATCAAATAGCGAGAAAAAATGGGTAGGAACATCTGAGCATATTACAACTGTTTCTGAAGCATACAGTAAAAAAATATCTGACTTTGTAGTTAAGCAAGGCCATGTATTGTTAAATGGTTATTTTTCAGAAGACTTCAAAAGTATTACTCGTAGCTACGACACTAAATTCACAGTAGTGTATAATGGTTCATTATATCCAACCCAAGAAATTGAAATATTTTTATCAGCATATAAAAAATTAATAAACAATTTAGGGCATGAAAATGCTAATATAAAAATAGTATTCCCCGGTTTGTTATTTGATAAAATTGAGGCACTCAGGGTTTCAAATTTTTTAAAGGGGTATGAAAAATTTTATGAAATCACCCCGAGGATACCTAAAAAACAAGTATTTGAATTACAAGCTAAGTCTCACCTTTTCTTAATGATTGCCCATAAAGGGCTGATAGGCATACCATCTAGTAAATTGTATGAATATATTGGTTTTGGGAAGCCAATTTTAGCTTGCCCATCTGACAATGATATTATAAACGACACGCTTAAAGACTATAATATTGGGTATATATGTCAAACAGAAGAAGCTGTTTACGATAAGCTAAGTGAGTTATATATTTTATTTGAAAAAGGGGAATACAATAAACTAATACCCGACACATCGTTTCAACAAAAATTTACACGAGAACACTCAGGTAGTGAAGTAGCCCAAATTTTAGACTCTTTTTATCTTCCAAAATTAACTAACAAGAATGAAAAACGAGCTTTAATATTAGCCCATGACTTTCCGCCATACACTTCGATTGGAGCCCTAAGGCCGGCTAGTTGGTATAAGTATCTAAATCAAACGGGGGTGTATCCTGTTGTTGTAACGCGACAATGGGACCAAGTAAAACAAACTGCTGTAGATGTAGCAAAGCCATCTATAAGACAATATATATCATCTGAACAAAATAATAACGGATCAATTATCAGGGTACCTTATAAACCTAACTATAGAGATAAACTTATTATAAAATATGGTCTGGAACATTTCAATTTTTTAAGACGTAGCCTAACATTGTATTTTTCAATAATGAAATTTGCATGGAGAAAAGCTGATAATACTGATATATTCTACAAAACAGCAAAAAAAATAATTTCAGACAATAAAATAGACATAATAATAGCAACAGGAGAACCATTTATATTATTTAAGTATGCATACATGCTTTCAAAAGAGTTTAATATTAAATGGGTAGCAGACTATAGAGACGGATGGACTACAAACTCTGTTAACATACCTAAAAATATTGTAGAAAAAACTATTAACGCAATATTTGAACGGTATGAAAAAATTTACTTGACAAACGTTTCCTTAATTACAAATGCCTCTCCTACGTATGCAGTCGATTTTAAAGAGAAATACCCAAACAAAGAAGTGAAAGTGGTTTTTAACGGGTATGATGAGCTTGATAAGCCTGAACAATACAACTATATTAATCAAACAAAGGAAGTATTTACCATTACTTATGCAGGCATTTTATACCCGTATCACCAATTAGAAATGTTTCTTGAAGGGTATAAAAATTTTATTGCCGTTTCTAAATGCCAAAACACCATACTTAAATTTTTAGGAATAGAATTTTATCCCGAGCAAAAAATTAGGATTTTAGAATATGATGCTGAATTAAATAAACACATTATTACAACACCTCGTATACCACACAGTGATGTTTTAATGGAATTACGAAAAGCCAATCTACTACTATTATTAACTGATGAAAATGCAAAATCTTTACATGCTAAAATTTTTGAATACATGCAATCGAACAGACGTATTCTTTTGGTTAAAAATGATAAAGGGGTATTAGAAAGTATAATTAATGAGTGTAAGGCAGGTGTAGCTTTATCAAGTGCAGAAGATGTAACAAATGCGCTTTTAAAAGCTTACGAAGAGTTTAAAACAAAAGGGTATGTTGAACAACATACGATAAACCTTGAAAAATATAGTCGCAAATACCAGGCTAAGGTACTTGCCGACCTAATACTTGAGTAATAATGAAAAAGATACTAACCTGTGTTGGCACCCGACCAAACTTTATAAAAATTACCCGTTTGGGTAAGCTGTTTGCAGAACATAACGATATTGAATTTAAAGTACTGCACACCGGGCAGCACTTTGATGCCAACATGAGTGAAATATTCTTTAATCAACTGGGTATTTCTAAACCCGACTATTTTTTTAACCTGACTACAGGCATTAGTCAGTTATCTGTTATAGCCGAGATTATACATAAAGCAGAGCAGGTAATACTGGAATATAAACCAGATCTTGTTATGGTGCCGGGAGATGTTAATTCATCATTAGCCTGTGCGTTAGTAGCATCGCGCCACAACATACCCGTTGCACATATTGAAAGCGGCCTTCGCAGTTTTGATAAAACAATGCCCGAAGAAGTAAACCGTATTTTAATTGACGATATGGCCGACTTGTTTTTTGTAACAGAAGAAAGCGGCACCAAGCATTTATTATCTGAAGGAAAAGACAAAAACAAAATTGTATTTACGGGCAACACCATGATAGACTCGTTGGTGAGTTTTATGCCTAATATAGAAGCATCGGGTATTAAAGAAAAGCTGGGTGTTGAAAGCGGAGAGTACATCCTGCTTACCTTCCACCGCCCGGGTAATGTTGACGACCCTGAAAGCTTAAGTGATTTGGTTGACGTACTGAATGTAATTGCCACGTATAAAAAAGCTGTTTTCCCAATACACCCGCGCACGGTTAAAAACCTGGAGAAGTTTGGTCTTGACAGTAAATTATCGACCAATATTATTCTTACAGGCCCACAAGGGTACATAGAGTTTTTATCGCTGATTAAAGGAGCATGGTGTGTTATTACTGATAGCGGTGGTGTACAGGAAGAAACAACATTTCTTCAAGTGCCTTGCATAACCATACGCCCAAATACAGAGCGGCCTGTTACTGTTGATTTAGGGTCGAACACCATGGCTGATAACAGCGTGGGGACTATTACCCGAATACTTGACCAGATAAAATCAGGAAATTATAAAAAAGGTGAAATACCACCACTATGGGATGGTAAATCGTCGGAGCGGATAGTTGAGGCCTGCCTTAATTATCTGGCTTAGGCCTGTTTGCTTTAATAAACTGCTTAGGACTCATATAGCCTGTAGTATCGCTGGAGTAACCTCCGCCTAAATCCATACCCACAACATTGCGCATTTCAAAATGAACGTGGGCCCATATGGCACCATCAAGGTTGCCCATAATACCAATTTTGGTTCCACGCTTTACAAAAGAGCCTTGCTTAACATACACCTCTTTTTCGTGTGCATACAGGGTCTCAATACAGCGCCCGTTGGGCAGTTTATGCACTATGCGGATAACATTGCCCCAGCCACCACCATAGTCAAACACCTCAGCAACATAGCCATTGGCTGCCGCGTAAACCGGATCGCCAAGGTCGCTATTACCACCTCCATTGCCGTTCCAGTCTTCGCCTAAATGGGAGTTGCGGGTAAAGGGTTGCGCATCGTAATAGCCAACCGCATTAGGTGGGCCAACAGGGTAATCAAACCCATCGCTTATGTATTCTTTATTGGAATTGAAAAGGGAATCGTACGTACCGCAAGTGCCGCATACCTCGGTTGGAGTTACGTTAGTTTCAGCAAAAAGAATTGCAGTGCCAATGGCAAGCACAGCAATAAGCAAAGCAGTTTTTTTCATTTTAGGAAAATGGAAATTATTCGCCTGTCCACACCGGCTGGCGCTTTTCCATAAAGGCTTTTAGCCCCTCTTGCGCGTCTTTGGTTTCAAGCGTTTTGCCCAACATCTCAAACATATAGTTGTGCAACTCGCCACCCTGTTTACTTTGCATAGTATAATAAGCCTCTAAGCCTTTGCGAATAGCAGCTGGTGAGTATTGCTTAATATCGTCAACTAAAGCAGTAACAGCCGCATCCAGCTCATCAACATTAGCAACTATTTGAGTTACCAAACCGGCTTCTTTAGCCTGTTGGGCGGTAATAGTGCCTGCGCGCATACATAAATCAAGCATGGTGCGGTGTGGCATTACATTCATAAGGCCCGCCATAACCTGAAAAGGCCACAAGCCGCGCTTAACCTCGGGTAAGCTAAAGGTAGCCTGCTCTACTGCTATTACATGGGTGCAACCACTCACAATCATAAAACCGCCGGCGTAAACAGGTCCGTGGATGCGGCCAATGCAAGGCTTATATAGGGTAGCAAACACCTCAACCAAGCGTATAGGCTCGTTAGGGTCGGGTATGGTAGACGACATTTCGGTAGCTGCCCCGGCAAACGAAAGCAAATCAGCCCCTGCGCAAAACACATTACCCTCGGCAGCCATTACCACCGCCCACACATTGTTGTTGTGCTTAGCATGCGTTAGGGCAAAAGCCATTTCGTTTAGCAACGTAGGGTTCATTGCATTTTTCTTCTCAGGGCGGTTAAGTGTAAGGCGAAGAACATTCGCGTTAAAATCAACCTTTAGAAATTCAAAGCGTTGGGTGCTTAAGTCGGCAACCTGTTCAGCAGAATAAAACATCTATTGTTATTTTTATTAGAAACCTAATTTCGACCGTTTAGGGCTAAGCGCCTCATCATCGGCAATTACTTTATCTCCCAGCTCTTTCTTAAACGCTACCAAGCGTTCCAGCAAAGCAGCATCGGCAGTAGCCAGTATTTGCGCAGCCAGTATGCCCGCATTTTGCGCTGCATTAACAGCTACCGTAGCTACGGGTATACCATTAGGCATTTGCACAATAGATAGTAGCGAGTCCCACCCATCAATAGAATTAGACGATTTTACAGGAACACCAATAACCGGAAGTGGGGTTAACGATGCTACCATTCCCGGAAGGTGGGCTGCTCCGCCTGCACCGGCTATAACTACTTTCAAGCCACGGCTAACAGCCGTTTCGGCATATTCAACCATGCGTTTAGGGGTACGGTGGGCCGATACAATATTAACCTCGTAAGCTACCTCCAGTTTATCAAGTATCAAAGCGGCAGCCTCCATAACCGGCCAATCGCTTTTGCTACCCATTATAATTCCTACTTGTGCGTTCATGTAACAAAGATAGGGTTTTCAATTATGAAACTACCTTCACCATCCCCTTCACCTTTTCTGTTTTGGCTAAAAGTTCATCAACGGTATTAGCAAGGATTGTTATGTGTCCCATTTTGCGATAGGGCTTGGTGAATTTCTTTCCGTATAGGTGGGGGTATACGCCTTCTATCTTCAATAGCTCCTCCATTCCCTGGTAAACCGCTTCGCCTTCGTGGCCGGGTTCGCCGAGCAGGTTAAGCATAGATGCAGGCTTTATAATAGATGTATCGCCCAAAGGCAAATCTAAAATAGCACGCAGGTGTTGCTCGTATTGCGATGTAACGTTCCCCTCTATACTTTGGTGGCCGCTGTTATGCGGACGGGGGGCAATCTCGTTTACCAGTACCTCGCCCTCTTTGGTAAGGAACATTTCTACTGCCAGCACACCAACAATCTCCAGTTTGGTGGCAACTTCAACAGCTATGCGTTGGGCTTCGGCATCAACCTCGGGGATAATGTTTGCCGGGGCAAATAGGAATTCTACCAGGTTGGCTACGGGGTTAAAATACATTTCCACGGCAGGGAAGGCCTTAACCTCGCCCTGCGGGTTGCGGGCTACAATTACCGATAGTTCTTTTTCAAAATTAACCAAGGCTTCTAATACCGATGGTTCGTTATAAGCGGTATCAAAATCGGCAGCAGAGCCTAGTTTTTTTACGCCCTTACCATCGTACCCACCACGGCGTAGTTTTTGAAAAAACGGCCCCTTATCTGCATAAGCCTGAGCCTCTTCCCTGTTAGCAACTAAATGGTATGAAGAAGTTGGGATACCATTAGTGGCATAAAATTTCTTTTGCTCACCTTTATCCTGCACCAGCTTAATAACACGAGGCTGCGGATATACTTTTACCCCCCAGTTTGTTTCCAATTCCTGCAAGGCATCGGCGTTAATATCTTCAAATTCAATGGTAAGAGTGTGCTTACCTTTACCAAAGTTTAGTACTGTGTTATAGTCGCGGTAATCGCCTTTAGAAAAAGAGGCACACAGGTGCTTGCATGGGGCGTTATCGTCAGGGTCTAGTATATGCACTTCTACACCTAAATCTACAGCTGCCTGAATAAGCATACGGCCCAACTGGCCCCCACCAACCACACCCAGTACGGGGCGTTTATAGCCTTTAATTTCCATGGGACAAATATAGGGTTGGTAGTTAGTAGTTGGTAGTTTCTGGTAATATTTAGTTGACAGCTGGCGGTTGACAGTTAAAAGAATATAATCTGCCAAAAACTGCTAACCACCAACTATCAACTGCCAACTATTCCATACCTTTGCATTATATATAGTATAGTATTATGGAACCTGTAAAAACCCGCATACCCGTTACCGTTTACGCAGAGGAAACGCCTAACCCAAACAGCATGAAGTTTGTGGCCAGCTACTACCTTTTGCCCGAGGGTATTGCCGAATATACCAGCATTGAAGAAACCGAAGGTTCATCGCCACTGGCAAAAGAACTGTTTGGTTTTCCTTATATAAAGAACGTATTCATCACCGCCAATTTTGTATCAGTTATTAAAACCAACGATGTGGAGTGGTTTGAAGTAACACAGGAGCTACGCACCTTTATTAAAGAGTTTTTGGCTAACGGTGGCGAATCTATTATAAAACTGCCTACCCCTAAAAAGGTAGAAACCACAGCCCCTGCACTTAGCGCGAATGATGCTGAAGTAGTGGCTAAAATTATGGGCGCGTTGGATGAATTCGTTCGCCCTGCAGTGGAGCAGGATGGCGGTGCCATTACGTTCCGGTCGTTTGAGAATGGTACTGTAAATGTTATTTTGCAAGGCTCATGTTCGGGCTGCCCATCATCAACCGTAACCCTTAAAAACGGTATTGAGAACCTGCTAACCCGCATGATACCTGAGGTTAAAGAGGTAGTGGCGATTGGGGAGTAATGTTGTAGCGTTTAGCGTGCAGCGTGTAGTTCAAAGTTGACCACTAAAATGTGAAATCTGAAAGACATTTTTCGATTCTTTCGTTAATCTGCGTTTTGACGTTTTTTATTTGTCATCTTTCATCTTTCATTTATGCGTAGCGCATTGTCAACAACCTGTTAGTAGCTCCTTAACAAGCCGTTTACAGTGTTTTTACCCTGACTAACTTTCCTTGTTTGGCAAGGGCTGTAGAGCGAAACTATGGTGGTGTACCTACTGTTAATTACCCTGTAACGAAAGCATAATTTTAAGCGTATACTCTATAGCCCGATACCCGATGCCGGCACGCTACAATGCTTGTAAACAATAGGAAAAATATTTTTTTAGGTTGCAATTGCCTGATACCACAATAGTACCCATTATTAACAGGGTATTTGTTAACTAAATAAATTGCGTCGTATCGTACTAAGATTGGAATGAAATAATTTTATAGATGTAACCCCTCAAAATGCGCAAACAATAGCATCCATGGGCTTTGTAGGCGATGTTAAGAGAGTGTTAAAAAACAACCGCGATTGTGAATAACAATTGATTGCTTGGAGTGATGAAAAAGACAAAATTTGCACATCCAGTTTCACATGCGGAGTTTAACACCGCTCTGCCGGAAGTTTTTTTGAAGGCAGGGGTAACAATATTTGCTTTATAATTAAAAAAAGACATTGAGTAATGGTAGAACCAATTTTACAAGAAAATAAGGACCGATTTGTCCTCTTCCCTATCAAACACAAGGATATTTGGGAAATGTATAAAAAAGCTGAGGCCAGTTTTTGGACTGCAGAAGAGATAGACCTATCGGCCGATAATGTAGATTGGGAGCACAAACTAAGCGCTGACGAGCGCCACTTTGTAAAACATGTACTTGCGTTTTTTGCCGCATCAGACGGTATCGTTAATGAAAACCTTGCTGTAAACTTCATGAATGAAGTGCAGTACCCTGAGGCTCGTTGCTTTTACGGCTTTCAAATTATGATAGAGAACATACACAGCGAGACTTACTCGTTGCTTATTGACTCTTACATAAAAGACCCTAAAGAGAAAGACTATCTTTTTAACGCATTGGAGAATATGCCTTGCGTAACTAAAAAAGGTGAGTGGGCTTTACGTTGGATAGAGAATGGAACATTTGCCGAGCGCTTGGTAGCTTTTGCAGCTGTTGAGGGCATCTTCTTCTCGGGTAGCTTCTGTTCTATATTCTGGCTAAAGAAACGCGGCCTTATGCCAGGCTTAACTTTCTCTAACGAGCTTATCTCTCGCGACGAAGGCCTGCATTGCGATTTTGCCTGCTTACTTTATAAGCAACTGCAAAACAAATTGAGCCAGGAAAATGTACACGCTATTATTGCTAACGCAGTAGAAATTGAAAAAGAATTCGTTAGTGATGCACTGCCTGTAAAACTTATTGGCATGAATGCCGATTTGATGTGCCAGTACATAGAGTTTGTTGCCGACCGCCTTTTAATGTCTTTGGGCTACTCTAAACTTTATAACGCCACCAACCCATTTGATTTTATGGAGATGATTTCGCTGCAAGGCAAAACCAACTTCTTTGAAAAACGAGTGGCCGAATACCAAAAGTCGGGTGTGATGTCTAAAAAAGAAGACAACGTTTTTAAACTTGATGAAGATTTTTAATACGCGTTCTTCAATTATAGTCAACCCAATTCTGTTTAACCAACTTAAAGAACCAACGTATGTTTGTATATAAAAGAGATGGCCGCAAAGAAGCCGTAAAGTTTGATAAAATAACCGCCCGCATACAAAAGCTGTGCTATGGTTTAGACCCTAAGCACGTAGGCCCGGTAA
Source organism: Chitinophaga pinensis (assembly GCA_945869825.1). Lineage (GTDB taxonomy): Bacteria > Bacteroidota > Bacteroidia > CAMBQF01 > CAMBQF01 > CAMBQF01. Next base: position 22,176 of record CAMBQF010000033.1, read on the forward strand.
ATGTTGCTATGCGTGTTATTGAAGGGCTTTATGATGGTGTTAGCACCATGGAGCTTGATAACCTTGCCGCAGAAACTGCCGCATCGTTAACCACCAAGCATCCAGACTACGCTTTGCTTGCATCGCGCATTGCCATATCAAACCTGCATAAAATTACCAAGAAGTCGTTTGCCGCTACAATGAAAGACTTGTACGACTATATCGACCCTAAAACAGGAAAACAGGCGCCGCTTATTGCCGACGATGTTTACCAAATAATATTAGACAATGCCGAGCAGTTAGATTCTGCTATTATATATGACCGCGACTTTGGTTACGATTACTTCGGCTTTAAAACCCTTGAGCGTTCGTACCTGTTAAAGCTTAACGGTAAAGTAGCCGAGCGCCCACAACATATGTTAATGCGTGTTGCTGTTGGTATACACAAGCACGATATTACAAAGGCCATAGAAACGTATGACCTTATGAGCGAGCGTTGGTTTACACACGCTACGCCTACACTATTTAATGCCGGCACCCCTAAGCCACAAATGTCGTCATGCTTCCTGTTAACTATGAAGGATGATAGCATTGACGGTATTTACGACACATTGAAAATGTGTGCCAAGATATCACAATCGGCCGGTGGCATTGGCTTAAGCATACACAACGTACGCGCAACAGGTTCATACATCCGTGGTACCAACGGCACATCTAACGGTATTGTGCCAATGCTACGTGTGTTTAACGATACTGCCCGCTATGTAGACCAGGGCGGTGGCAAACGTAAAGGCTCTTTTGCTATTTACATTGAGCCATGGCATGCCGATATTTTTGAATTCCTTGACCTGAAGAAAAACCACGGTAAGGAAGAAGTACGTGCCCGCGATTTGTTCTTTGCCCTTTGGACATCGGACTTGTTTATGGAGCGTGTGGAAGCGGAAGCCGACTGGACATTATTCTGCCCTAACGAGGCCCCTGGCCTTGGCGATTGCTGGGGTGATGAGTTCCGTGCCTTATACACTAAGTACGAGAACGAAGGCCGTGGCCGCAAAACCATCAAAGCCCGCGACCTTTGGACTGCCATCTTAGAATCGCAAATAGAAACCGGTACGCCTTATATGTTGTATAAAGATGCAGCTAACGCTAAATCTAACCAACAAAACCTGGGTACCATCAAATCGAGCAACTTGTGTACCGAAATTATTGAGTACACCGCGCCTGATGAAGTTGCTGTTTGTAACCTTGCATCGTTAGCATTGCCACGCTTTGTTATTGATGGTGTGTTCGACCACCAACGTTTGTTTGACGTAACCGTAGTAGCTACCAAAAACCTTAACAGGATTATTGATAACAACTACTACCCTGTAGAAGAGGCTCGCAACTCTAACATGCGCCACCGCCCTATTGGCCTTGGTGTACAAGGTTTGGCTGATGCATTTATTATGCTGCGCATGCCTTTTGATTCTGACGAGGCTCGCCAGTTGAATGCTGAGATATTTGAGACTATTTACTTTGCTGCCATGACAGCATCGTGCGAAGAGGCCGAAGTTGATGGCCACTACCAAACTTACCCAGGCTCTCCTATATCTAAAGGTATATTCCAATACGATATGTGGAATGTTACCCCAAGTACCCGTTGGAACTGGACTGCCTTGAAAGAGAAAGTAGCACAGTTTGGTGTACGCAACTCATTATTAGTTGCTCCTATGCCTACAGCATCAACATCGCAAATACTGGGTAACAACGAGTGCTTTGAGCCATACACAAGCAACATATACACCCGCCGTGTACTTAGCGGTGAGTTTATTGTGGTGAACAAACACTTACTGAAAGACCTTGTAGACCTTGGCATGTGGAATGAATCGTTGAAAACAAAAATTATTCAGGCTAACGGTTCGGTACAGGATATTGCCGAGATACCACAAGAGATTAAAGACATTTACAAAACCGTTTGGGAGATTAAGCAACGTGCCGTTATTGATATGGCTGCCGACCGTGGTGCTTACATTTGCCAAAGCCAGAGCTTGAACCTGTTTATCCAAAGCCCGAACTTTGCCAAGCTTACCTCAATGCACTTCTATGCATGGAAAAAAGGCCTTAAAACAGGTATGTACTACCTGCGTACTAAAGCCGCTTCTGATGCTATTAAGTTTACTGTGGAGCATCAAGCCGAGCAACAATTGGAAGCCATTGTACCTGACGAAAACGCTTTAAGCGAGATTTCATGCTCGCTTGATAATCCGGATGCTTGCGAAGCTTGCGGCTCTTAATGAGTTAAAAGTGAAAAGATAAAAGTAAAAGCCCCGGAGAAATTCGGGGCTTTTTGTATGAAGAAGAAACCCTCTCCCGTCTTCACGCTATTGCGTGAATCCACCCTCTCAATGAGAGGGACATAAAATCCTACGGAGCTTATAATTGCCCCGTGCTTTAGCGCGGGGATACTAATGCGCGCACAAACACGGCTTTAGCCGGCATTTCAAATTGGGGCTAAAGCCCAAATCTTCTCATTCTCATTCTCATGTCCCTCGGCCTAAAGGCCGGGGCAATTCAATTATTTATAGCGCCGGCGGCGCGGCATGTCAATAGAAACAGCAGACCTATAATCTAAAACTCCGTAGAAGTGGCACAACGTTGATGCTTGATTGTATAAAACAGGATGGTCAAAAGAATTAACCATTATCAACCGCATTGCGGCTCTCGCCCAGCGTTTTCCTTCGTTTTTTGGGTGGAACAGCCTTGCAAATATCATCGGCTATTTTAAGTGCTACAGACATGCTATCGCAGTAAATAACCTCTACGTTATACGTCTTTGTATCCTCTAAAAATTCTTTAACGTTGGGTGCTGCGTAATAGCCCGGCTTTTTATCCAGTTGGGTCGATTTTGTTTCAATCTTAACCCCGTTATGCACTGCATTGGTAATAATAACACCCGGCTTTTTATTGGTGTTCTCCCGTTGCGATTGTATTGTAACTGATTGGTATACCTCTCCCGTCGTTCCTGTAAATTCCATGCTACAAAGGTACATATTTTTTTACCACATTGCCATCAATCCCCAATAGCTATGAGGATAACAAATGATGGTAATTTTTTGATTTCCTGACTACCGACTACTGATTAGCCTGTTCTTTTAGCCTGCGCTTAACATTGTTCCAGTACACGCGGCCATAGCCAACAAGTATTTCGTCGCCGGCTTTTATGTTGCGGGTAGCCACCATACGTGGGCCGCCGTCTTCAATTTCTATTTTGCAGTTGTTGCGTATGCCCTCCATACGGGTTATACCGGCAGCATCGTTAGCGTACATGGCATGGCAAAAAATGGGCATAGAGTCGAGTATACCATCATTAACGGTTTCTACCAAAAACTGGTCTATACCGGCATCGCAGCGGCGCAGGGCTTCATCGTTGTCAATGTATTCGCCCATGTAAGTGCAAACGCGCTCGCCTTTTTTAATATCCTTGGTTGTAAAAAGGCCTTTGCCCGTAAAGTGAGAATCTTTAACCTCAAGGTATTTCGCCTCTTTGGCTATGGTTGACTTTGAATGATATAATTTCATTGGGCGGCAAAAATAGCTAATAGTTGGCAGTAATTGATTGCCTGTTACCAGTTTTAATTTGCCCTATTTTATTCCTCGTCGTTAAAAGGGTAGTCTTGCTCTAAAGGTAGCGAGAAGCTAAAGGTAGTACCTTTGCCAACCTCGCTATCGGCCCAAATACGGCCGCCGTGGGCTTCTACAATCTTTTTTACAATGGCTAAACCAAGGCCTGTGCTTTTCTCGCCCTCGGTACTTTTTACCGATGTTTTTTGAAAGGCGTTAAAGATGGTAGGTAACTCATCGGCCGGAATACCCTGCCCCTGGTCGGTTATATGCACCACCGCCGACTCTCCGTCAAGCTCGTTGGTTATGGTAACCGTAGTGCCTTGTGCTGAGAATTTAACGGCATTGGTAAGTATGTTATTTACCACCTGCGATATGTGCATTGGGTCGCACTCTAA
>CAMBQF010000034.1 GCA_945869825.1 Chitinophaga pinensis
TTAGAACCATCGGCCATGGGAATAACATCTGCTATGTCTTTCACCACCTCTATCATGCGTTTATCCTCTTTAAACACCATGCCTTTTTGCGAGTAGTAGCCAAGGACGATAGTTTCGCCCAGGTTTACTTTGCCGCTATCGGGTTCTTCTAACCCTGCAATAATATTTAGTAAGGTTGATTTACCGGCACCGTTTTTACCAACAATACCAAGCCTTTCTCCTTTTCTAAAAGTGTAATCAAACCCTTTTAGCAATACTAAATCGTCGTAGTTTTTATATACCTTTTTAAGCTCGAGGATTTTGCCACCAATACGGTTCATCTTAACCGATAGTTCCACATTGGCATCGTCTAGCTTTTTGCTTGCATTTTTAGCCACATCGTCAAACGCATCTACCCGCGATTTTGACTTGGTAGTACGTGCCTTGGGCTGGCGTTTTATCCATTCCAATTCTCGGCTATACAGGTTTTTCGCTTTCTCTAAGCTTTTTTGCTCGCTCAGTTCGCGCTCGGCTTTCTTTTCTAAATAATACGCGTATTTGCCTTTGTATTTGTAAATAACGCCGTCTTCCAGTTCCAAAATCTCGTTACACACCGCATCCAGAAAATATCTGTCGTGGGTAACCATAAGCAGGGTCATGTTTGATGTTGAAAGGTAATCTTCCAGCCACTCAATCATATCAATATCAAGGTGGTTGGTAGGCTCATCCAGAATAAGCAAATCAGGCTCATCAATCAGCACGCTGCACATGGCCACACGCTTTTTTTGCCCACCCGATAAGGTGCTTACTTTAACATTCAACCTATCGATACTAAACTTGGCTAATAATGAGCGTAGCTTGGCATCAATATCCCAGGCCATCATGGCATCCATCTTGTCTGATGCCATTTGCAGCATCTTCTGGTTTATCTCGTTATCCTCGGCATGCTGCGCTTCCAGTGCATTCTCATACTCGCGTACAGCGTTAAATATGGGACTGTCGGTAGCAAGCAGGGCCTCTATAATTGTTTTCTCCGGGTCGAGCTTTGGGTCTTGGTCAAGAAACTCTATGCGGATATCTTTGCGTTGGGTAACCTGCCCGTTATCGGGGGTTTCTTTACCTGCCAAAATTTTTAGCAGGGTGCTTTTGCCCGAGCCGTTGCGCGCCACTAATGCTACGCGCTGCCCTTTGTTAATGCCTATAGTAAGATCAGTAAACAGGGGTTTTAGCCCGTACGACTTAGATAAATTTTCTCCTTGTAATAAATTCATTTTTTCATCTGACAGTTGACAACTGATAACTGACAGAAATCATCAGAAAATAAACAGTTACAACAATTATAATTTGCAAAGATACAATTCTATTGGCGAAGGAGGGCTGTCAAATGTTAGTTGTCAGATGTTCACTATTTCAGCTTCTCATTATCCAAATGGCGGGTACTATCGCGGTTCGTTTTCTTTTCCATGTTCTTTTTAAAGGCGGCTTCTAGATCAACGCCTGTTTGGTTGGCAAGGCACATGAGCACCCAAAGCACGTCGGCCATTTCGTCGCCAAGGTCTTTGGTTTTGTCGCTTTCTTTAAAGCTTTGGTCGCCGTATTGGCGCGAGATAATGCGGGCCACTTCGCCCACCTCTTCGGTTAAAATAGCCATATTGGTAAGCTCGCTAAAGTAGCGCACACCGTAGGTTTTAATCCAGTTGTCTACTTCGGTTTGGGCGTTTGAAATTGTCATTTATTTAATGGATTTTTTATATACATTAATTAAATCATCAGTATAAGCAACAATATCATGCTGTTTAGCCAGGGCATCATTCATTTTACCCATACTTATTGCCAAAGCAGGGTTGTTAATTAGCTCTAACATTTTAGCTACATATTGCTCCGTATCCTCCCCTTCAACAATAAATCCATTAACACCATCAACCAATCTATCGCCATCTGCACGGCCTTTTAGCGCTACAAAAGGTAAACCTGCAGCTAAAGCTTCTAACAACGATATTCCAAACAACCCATCTATAGCTGAATACGTGAATATATTGGCATTTTTTAGGTAATCTTCAACATTATTTATACTGCCATGTAAAAAAACCATATCTGTTAGCCCTGCATTGGCAATCTTTTGCTTCAGCATTTCCATATCGGGGCCGTTGCCTATAATGTCGAGGGTAATATTTAAGCCTTTCTCTTTCAACAGTTTAAATACACCAATTAAAAATTGTTGATTTTTATAGTATATCAAACGGGCAACACATACGCATTTAATTGTTTTTGATGCATCAGGCGGTGTGTAACTATCGTTTTTAAACCTGCCATATTCAATAGAATTATAGATTGTATAAATATTGTTTTTAAATTTTTGAGGGAAGCGCTCTTCGAAATACTCTGTAATAAACGAGGAGATAGAGATGAATTTATTATCCATCCTATCGTACATTTTTAATAGTTTTCTTTTATCAATAAAATCTATCAATTTCTTTTTAGAAAATAATGTAGCAAGCGTAAAATTATCGAACATGCCATACTGTTCAGAATGCATATGCGATATATATGCTGCACCGGGCAAAGGGTTTATACGCGCCACCCATTCTGTTTCTAACAAATGGGTATGTATTATATCTGGATTAAACTCTTTTACAAACTTATCAAATGCTGCAGTATCTATATCCCATTTCTTAGTTATGGATGGTACTACTTTAGACGGAATGACGGTAATATCCAAACCATCGCATAAAAAGCTGTAATCATTAGCATTCTCAAATATTACCAACTTGGCCTCAACATAATCAAGCTGTTTAAACCTGTTAAATATGCTAAGAACTAATCGTTCAGCTCCCCCTTTACGCAGGTTGGGAATTACATGTAAAATTTTAATCTTCTTATCCAAAACTGTTAGATTGTAGTTATAAAACGGTATGGCAATTTAGCATCTTCGCCGGCATAATCAACGCCTATGCGTGGAGTAATTTTAACATCGTTATCAGGCACTGTAAAACCCTTGTCTTCAATCCAAATTGTATCGCCTGTTAAATCTACCCCATCATGTTTAGTTAATATGCCTAATGCCTGCGAAACTGTGCCCGGCCCGGCAGCCAGTATTTTATCGTTTTTAGGGAATTTCCTGCGCTCGCGGATGATGTCAATACCCTCTAAGGGCTTAACACCTCGTATCAAAACTGCATGGGGCACACCCTCAACATTGGTTACTACATTAAACAAATGGTGGATGCCGTAGCATAGGTACACATAGCCTGTGCCGCCCTGTGAATACATAGTCTCTGTACGGTTGGTGCGACGGCCGCCAAAGGCATGCGATGCTTTGTCAACCTCGCCTGCATAGGCTTCGGTTTCGGTAATGATGCCTGCGGTTAAACGCCCGTCGATATAGGTAAACAATACCTTACCAATCAGCTTACGGGCAAGGGCTACAACATCATCCTGTAAATAAAAATCTCTCTCTAGCTTCACACAGTAAAATTAGATAATGAGCTAATTAAAAATACACACCCCACCTTCACTTCGTTCGGCACCCCTCTCAAGAGGGGATTTTCAATGCTGACAACAGGGAACCGGCAACTGGCAACTATCTAATAACCGTTACCGTTCCCCCTTTAAAGAACTTCTCGCCAGTATTGAATTTTGCTTCTATTACGTAGGCGTATACGCCGTGGGGCACCAGCTCGCCTTTGTACATACCATCCCAGCCAGTTACCATATCGGTAGTGGTAAATATTTTTTGGTTTTGGCGGGTATAGATGTTCATTTCAAAACTAACAACTCCGCTGCCTTTGGCTGTAAAATTTTCGTTAATACCATCGCCGTTAGGGGTAAATGAGTTGGGAACAAACAGCGTGAGCGGAGCTAAAATACAGATAGGTAAATTAAACGTATCGACACAGCCACCCTGGTTGTAAACGATAAGGGTAACCATATATTCGCCTTCTGTTTCAAACTCCATTACGGGGTTTTGGCCCAGCGTGTAGGCAGCGCTATCGGCGCCGTTTACATACCAGCGGCCACTATCGGCACCCGTACTAAGGTCGATAAAGGTTATGGTATTTTGGTTGTAGGGTATGCACTCTAGGTTTGGGTTTGATGAAAATAAAGCCGTAAGCACCCCATAGCCGGGAATGTTTACCATGGTATCTAGCTCGCAGCCGCTGGTTTGCTCGGTTACGGTAAGGTAGTAGTTGCCACCGGCAGGCGCTACGATTGTATTTGATGTTTCGGGCGGGCTGGTATCCCAGTTGTAGGTATAGGTGCCGGGGCCGGTAATATTGGCTGTTGCAAAGCCCTGCTGGCCGTAACAATCAATACTGCTGGTAGTAAGCTGTAAGGTATATTCAGCAAACACAAAAATGGTGATGCTATCTGTAACAGGGTCGGAGCAGCCATCATCCACCGTTACATAATAGGTAGTGGTTTGCGCTGGGTTTACCGCTACGTTTTGGAACACTCCTAAGCCATTGCCCCACTGGTAGGTATAAAGCCCCTGGTTGCCTCCGTTTGCCAAAGCCTGCATGCCTGTGCCATTGCCAAAGCAAAGGCTGTCATTATTAGCAGTGATTGATGCTATTAAGGGAGGATAAACCAACACTTTAATTGTATCAGAGCTAAGGCAATTGCCCGCGCCGTAAGTATAGTATAACGTTGCGGAACCGCCCGCAGGTAATAACGAAGGATTAAAATCTGTCCCGATAATACCATTGCCGCCAAGGGTACCGCCTGCGGGAGCAAGGGTTAAGGGTAGTAACGTATCGATATTGCAGTACACATTTTGCAGGCCTGAAATATCAGCCTGAAGGTAGGGGGTAATGAATATTTGAAGCGAATCGGAACAGCCACGGTCGGTGTTGTAGCGCACCCAGACGGTATCGCTGCTTGTAGCTGAAGGATTGAACAGGCCGGTTAGGGGGTTAACAATACCATCGCCCGACCAGGTAGCGCCAAACGGCAAATCTTCTAAAATAAATGAAGTGTCCAACTCGCATACGTTTACGGTATGGGTTTGCAGTGGACCGTATACAATCATCACCATACTATCGATACATGTATTTGCATCGTATACCAAAGTATGCTCGCCCACGCCTGCAATGGCAGGGTCGAAATACCAGCGATAATTACTGTTATTATAGTAGGTGCCTGGCCCTGTCCAACTGCCGTTCCATGGGGTGCTTTGTACCGATTCCCAACGCAGCCAAATGGGGTCTTCATCAACACAACGGTACACCGTATCTCGGAAGATGGCGGTTTGTACCACATACATAGTTATCCAGTCGGCACAACCGTTGGGGTGTGTATAGGTGAGGTAATCTTCAGAATACGTAGCAGGCGAAAATACATTGGGATTGTAGGTGCCGAGCAAACCATCAATAACACCTAAACCACTCCACGTACCACCCACAGGGTCGCCTTGCGGTAGCTGGTAAAACGTTTGCGCGGGGCACGATGCAAGGTTCCAAAACGCATCAATTGGTTTTACATAAATATCGTAGGTAATGTTGCAACCGTTGAGGGTATAAGTAAGTGTGTGCATTCCTCCACCGGCATCGTCTGGGTCGAAAGTACCGCGTAGGGTATCAATTATACCCGCACCCGACCAACGGCCACCGGGCGGGTAAATGGCAATGCTAAACGTATCTGCCGACTGGCAAATGGTATCGTACGGCGGGGTGAAGATGATGTTGCCTGTATAGATGGTCAGAAAATCGGTGCAGCCATTGTAGCTATAAGTTATAACGGCAGTATCGCCAATTGCGGGTGGAGTATAAATTCCGTTGGGAGTAATGCCTACACCAGACCATACACCGCCTGCGGGGCTAAAGCCCTCCATTGCAAATGCAGGTGCACCCGGGCAAGCCGCCTGGTCTAAGCCCGCATCCATTGGCTTTACAATTATCAATGTGCTATCCTGGCACTGGCCTAATTCATAGTGTATATAAAACGATCCTGGCCCTGCACTATCTGGGTCGAACAGGCCTGTCTCTTCATCTTCAATACCAGGGCCGCTCCACTCGCCACCAGGCGGTGTTGCCGAAAGAAAAAATGGTGCATCGCTTTGGCAGATGGTAAGCGGGTTGGCAACACTTATGGTTGGGCTTGAAACAAACACCGTAACACTACCCGGCACAATGGGGCCACCCTGCTGTGTTTGCACGTTTACGGTATAGGTAGTGGTAACGTTAGGACAAACAGTAAAAGGCCCATCATTATTAGGCAAGCCGTTGGCCCACGTATAATTATAGGCTAAGCAGCCCGTTACAAAGGCTTGTATCTGCGTGCACTGCCCGGGGCAAATGGTATCGGCAATGGCATTTACGTTTACCGTAAACGGGCAGGTATTAACCAAAAATGTAGTATTGACGGTAAAATACCAAAGGCTATCGCATAAATCGGGGATGCTGATATCGGCAGCCACCTGGTAGTTGCAGCTTTGGGTGATGGGCTGTGCCAAGGTTACCAAAAACTGAGTAGCTAAATTATTCTGGCAGTTGATGGGTGTTACCGATTGAACAGGAATGGTGCTTAAGCCATTAACCGTAATATCGGCCGGGGCAACAGAGTTGCAGCGTATCAGGGTATCAAACGTAAGGGTAAACGTATTGGTATTGCACGGTGGTATGGTTGACGTTAACAGCGGCGGGTAAATATCGGGGATGATGGTGCGCCACTGCGCTTCCCAACCCCCGCAGGTTACGTTAGCATCTGATGTAAATTTGATGGTTAAGCAACCGCTGTTTGCCAGTATAGTTGGTGGGGCGGTGTTGCCACTGTAGGTGCCTATTAAGGGCGATGCAGTATTAGGCCCGTTGTAGAAGCTGATGAAATCAAAGCCATTCTCGGTACAAAAAGGGCCATTGAACCATAGCTGCACGGTGCTGCCCATGCCGGGGCAAATGGTAAAGGTAAAATCCTCGCTTTGGGCATAGTCGCCGTTTTGGCCTGCATCGCTATCAAATAAAATGCCTTTACAATCGGTAACGGAGGCGTTAGACATGTAATACTCAGGTAATGCCTGGCCTTTGGAAATGAAAAAAGAAAAACTAAAAATTAAAAACAGAAGTGCACATAGAAATCCCCCGTCTCGCCTACGGCTAAACACCCCCTTTATAAGGGGGAGTTTCATCCTTCTCTTGATAGGAGAGGGAAAAAAATCAGCGGTGTATGTACTTATATCTTTCACTATTCATTCCCTTGTTTAGTAACTAAAAAATCAAACGCTTTCAGGTTAGATTCAGATGTTAAATAGGTGAAATCTTCTTTATATTTTTCTTCAGTATAGTCATTTTCGGATAAATCTAAACTCATAGCCGATGTTATCAAATACTGCAGCGTGTCGCCCTCAACTTTAGGAAGAAAAGAAGTGTATTTGGAAGTTATAAGCCTTTTTACAGAATACTTTTTGAGGCCATTGTATAATTCCATACCCACACCCTCGCTGTACGATTCATCGTGTTGCGCAAGAAGGTAATGAAACAGCAGGCAATATCCATGTGGGGTAGAAACTGAATCCATATAAAAATTCATTATTGCCAAGCTATCTATTATCGATTCTTCTGAAGGGTTTTGCTTTTGGACATTACGGTATTCCTGCACAAAGGAAGCACTGTCAACCCATACATTATCAGCTATTTCCTCAGGCTTTTCGGGTTGGCCGCAGGCAGAAAGAAATGTGATAATAAATATGGTTATTAAATATTTCATTGGTTATAAAGTTTGGGCTAAAGCCCTTTTTTATCTTGTCGTTTTATCCCCGAGCTAAAGCACGGGCCAGTTTTATTTTGGTATGGTGTATTATTAGATTCCGAAACAATCCCAATAAGTATTGGGACAAGATGACGGCATTTTTAATTCTTTATCTTTTTATCTCTTTAATTTTTTAATTGAACTTACTGCGTAATCAGCACCTGCGGGGTTATAATCTGGTTGCTCCAGTTGCCGCGCTGGTCTTTAAGTTTGATGGTAAAGTAGGCGGTTTCGTTGCCTCCGTTGCCCAGCAAAAACATGTTTTTTATTTTAACGGTTAGCTCGCCTTGTATATTTAGCGCGGTGTTGGGCGGGCTTAGCGGTAGCACATGGTAGTAGTCGGCATCGGGTAGGCGGCTATCTTTTATGTATAGTGAGTTGTTGTCGGGGTCTGTTTCGCCCACATCGCCATCGGTATCGGTGTATTTTATTACAATATCCAGCGAGTCCTGAAACTGCACCAGGGTGTCTTTGCTCATGCTCACCAAATTGATAACAGGAGGTGTAGGTTCATCATCTTCTTTACAGGATGATATAACTAAAAGTGAAAAACAAAAAACTAAAAATGTATGTATGTACAATCTCATAATTCATCATTAATAATTCATAATTCCCTACTGTATTCTTAGGGTGAAGAAGTTTACCATGTCGGGGCTGGTGTCGTCGGATGGTATTTCGGAGGGGTTTATATGGTCTTCATCGTTTATGTATATACGGATAAAGAGAATGGTGCCAACCGGGTAGGTTGCTGTGTTGATGCTGGCTTTGCGGGTAAACTCCACATTATCGCCATAAAAACCAATGCCCGCCAGCGGGGTAATAGTTTGTAATGTTTGCTCTGCCGCGCTGCCGATACTAATCAGCTGGGTGGAGAATTTGAACTTGTTGTAGCCAATGTTGGCGTCGCTTGAGCTATCATCCTGCAAAGCAAAAAGTACATCTACCGACTGCGTGCCAGCGGGGACTATAATGACGTTATTAGCATCGCCAGCCAGTTGCTGGCTTGTGCCACCTTTATAGGCTGATACGCCTGTAACCTGTGGTAAAAAATTACCGGGCTGGGCGGGGTTGCCAAACATATCTTTAGCCCCGTTATTTATCCAGTTGATAATATCTTGAATGTACTCTGTTTTATACTGAACCCAATCAGTATTGGTAGGGTCTACCACCAGGGGCATAATGCCCGAAAGGCCATCAATATCAACCGTAAGCCTGTTTTTTAACACCGATAAATCGGCACTGTAGGGCTGCACGCGGTAGGTATAGGTATCGTTTACATCGTTCTTAATTACAGGCTGGTATACCAGCGAGTTGTATGAACTGTTTACAGTGCGGAAGTCGGGCTCGAAGGTACCATCGTGGCAACCGGAGTTGGCGCAGGTAGGTTTAAACACCTTGGCATGGATATATTGAAAGCTGCCAGGTTCCAGGTTATCATCAGGGTTGGGGGCAGGCGGTGGTTGCAGCGATGAATCGTCGTAGGGATTCTTGTTATCGTCTTTGCAAGACGATAAAGTTAAAAGTGAAAAGCTGAAAACTAAAAATAGGAGAATAAAAATCCCCCGCCTTTCAGGCACCCCCTTTATAAAGGGGGACTTTTTGAAAAATCCCCCGTCTACGCTTGCAGCGTAGCCACCCCCTTTATTTAAAGGGGGAATTCCATCGTTGTACTTTATATTTTCATTCTGCATTTTGAATTCTGAATTATGCATTGAATTATATCCTATCAAATAACGACATGCTGCTGGCGGAAACAAGGTTAGCGCTTTGTATTTCGGGTTTGATGCCGAGGATTTCGCCGACGGTTAGTACACAGTCGTGTATCTCACCTACGGGGTTATTTTCGCCACCAACAACCAGGTTAGACTGTATGCCTGGGCCGGCCATCATACCAAATACGCGGAGCGAGTTAGCATCAGAATGGTCGAAAGCGTACCAATCGTTATAATCTTTTATCGGGTTGTGGTTTAGGTTGCGGCCACACTCAGGCGCAGCCATAAGCACGGTGTTGCCCGCCATTTCGGGTATTTGTGTTTGAATGAAATTCCACAGGTGGCCTACGGCATGGTCGGCACGGTGCAAGGCTTTCAGGTAGCCGGTAAAATCGGCATGGCAACCATCAACATTACCTAAATTAACCACTGTAACGGTAGGCTTAAACCATTTAAGCACCTCGCAGGCATAGCCCACAGTGGCAAGGTCGCTATTGTCTGAAACAGGCGGTTTGGCAATGGTACCGTTTTGTGTTTTGGTAAACATTTCTTTCATAAACGCTTTAATATCCTGCTTCTCCTCCTCAGTATTACCCAGGTTTGGCAAGCCGTTAGACGCGTTTTCAAAGCTGTTGTCCAAAAAGTATTTCATTTGGTACATGGGGGACAGCTGGTCTTGCGGATGGTACACCTTTGCATCGGCTAAATACTCCTGCCCATCGTCACCAAAGGTTACCAGCGGGGCAAAAAAGTTAGCGCCATATTTCGAACCATAATCGGGGTGCTCGCTATAGTTTAGCAGCGGAATAGAGTTGCCTATGCCCCCACCAACAAACCACGTTTTGCTGGCAGGTATGCCCATGTGCTTGCGCACATACTCGAAAATAGTAGGGTTGGCAGGCTTTTGCTTTAAGCCCTGGGTGGTGGCTACAGTACCCTGCAACAACTCGTTTAACCCTGCAAAGTGGCCCGATGTGCTACAACGCATCTCCGGAAACAAAGTGCCCTGACTTTGCAGCGACTGGTTTAATATTGTAGGTATAGGTACGTTTTGGTTATTCACCTGATCGACCCCATACACGATTTTATTTTGCGGCGCACCACCATTCAACATGTTGTACATAATGTTGCCATCCCACGCCAGCCCTTGGCTATCGGCCAGGTAGCGCTGCAACACACTCTCTTGCTGGCGCACGCCGCCGGCAAAAAGTACGAATACCACATGGTCGGCAAGTTGGTTGCCACTGGCGGCAAATAAGCGGCCCGATGGCAATATATACGGAGCGGCAATGGCCCCTGCCGTTGCTACCCCTAATGTTTTTATGAATTTGCTGCGTTTCATTTTAATCTGATAACTGACAACTAAAATCTGACAGTTTTACATCAGATGTTAATTGTCAGATGTTAGTTAATAATACATGTACTCGTTACTTAATGCGAAGGAGAAATAAATCAATTCGGGGGTGACGTTGGGGTTTGCGTTGATATAGTTTATAAACCAGGTTTTCTCGGCCACTGTGGGGTTGCGCACCAAAAAACGGTTATAGGTATCTGTTACAAATTGCTCGGGGTTATTTTGCATAACAGAATCGGCCGGGATAAGCACATCGGGCTTATTCATAAAGTTGCTGATGATGACCTCGCGGGCAATGTCTTTATCGCCGATAGACTCTATACACTGCGAAATATCGAACAGCTTATTGGCTGATAATGCCTGCTGGAAAAGGTTGGCGTATAGGATTGACACGTACTGCTCGTTACTTTTTTGCTTGGTTTTGCCGGCACCGGGGGGCAACAGGTTTACGTTGTTAACGTCGTAGGTGTTGTCGTCGGTCTTTTTACAGGCGGAGAAAGTTAAAAGTGAAAAGCTAAAAACTAAAAGTAAAATCTCCCACCCGCCTATGGCGGGCACCCCCTTTATAAAGGGGATTTTTTTAATACCTCCATACTTCGCAGGGGGAAAGCTAAAGGTACACACCCCGCCTTCGCTTCGCTCGGCACCCCTCTCAAGAGGGGATATTTTATATCGTGTAATTTTCATATTTAGAAATTAGCGTATTCGTCGGTTTTAAGAATTTCCTTTTGCATGCGCGGAAAATTGAGTGTGGTGGTAAAGTCTTGCATGAGTGCGTTTACCTCTGCCGTTGTGGCATCGCGGGCCATGAAGGTTTTGTAGGCCCAGCGGATTAGCCCCTCTTTAAACTCGGTGGCGTTGACGAGGATATTGATAAAATCGCCTTTGTTTTGCCCAGGCTGGCCCAGCACTATGCGGCTCTCATTAGCATCAACCATAGCAAATGAGTTATCAAACTCGTTTTGGGTTGGATAGCGGCCAAACAAATCGTTGAAGGAGGCACGGACAAAGTTAAAGCTGTTCATGTTGATGAAATCATACACACCGTTGTTAAGCAGGCGGGCATAAGCGGTGCGAATATCTATTACACCACTGCGCAGTTCGAACGGAATGGCTTTTACCCTTTGGTATTTGGCAACCTCCAGCTTAGCACGTTGCATGCCCAGGCTGTCGCCGTTTAGTGAATCTGAGAAAATATCGTTTTGCGAGAGGCCCATATAGACGTCAATTTCGGCGTCGGAAGCACCTTCGAGCAAGCGGAACTTAAACAGGTTGTACAAGCGTTGGTAATAAGCTACAAAGTAGGACGAATCGCCGGCGATGTAGTTGGTATCGGTTTGTAGTTTGGTAATAAGCAAATCGCGACTCTCCATGCTCAGATTTTCCGCACGCAGGGTTGCTACATCGTTTATCATTTCTGTATCCAAGGGCTCGCGGCCAATAAGGTCGATATACAAGCGGTTAACGTAATTCTGCACCTTTACGGTGGGCACACCATCGTAGTATGGTGCGTTGTTATCGGGTACCAGCTCGCCTTTTTTACACGATGAAGCTACAACAATCAGCAGCAAGGCAAATAGGGCATATTTAACCGACCAGGAAAAAAGTTTACTCATAGGTGTAAATATATCGATTCGAAACAATATAAACAGCTAAAGAGAATGTTAAATCTTACTTGTATACTTTGTCTCCCAGTGCCCCTGTAATATTGGGTGAAGGAGAATTTATCCATATGGACTTATTACCAGGAGTTTACACTCCGCGCTATAAATATATTGGACCTCTCCGGAGTTATTAAATTATTCCTGAAAGTAGACGCGTTTTACGCGGGCTGAAACGTCGGTAAGGACTTCGTAGGGTATGGTGTTTAGATCTTCGGCGACTTTGAGAATGGTGTGGTGTTCGCCGAAAATTTCTACCTCGTCGCCTTCATGCACTTTGGCGGCAGAGATGTCAATCATGGTCATATCCATACATACATTGCCTATGATGGGGCATAGGGTGCCGTTAACCCAAAAGCTGCCTTTGCCGTTGCTCAGGCTGCGGCTTACGCCATCGGCATAACCGATAGGGACGGTAGCTATGGCAATATCTATATTGGCCTTACCCTTGCGACCATAGCCAACGGTTTCGCCTTTTTTAACCTGCTTAATTTGTGATACTATGCTCTTTAAACGGCTTACGGGCTGCAGGTTGCGCTGTTCGTTAACATCAACCCCAACACCATATAAACCAATACCTAAACGCACCATGTTGTATTGTGCATTAGTAAAGCGATATATACCGGCCGAGTTTAAAATATGGCGCATAAATTCGTACCCAATGCCTTTTTTAAGTTTTTGAGTAAGCGACTCAAATAAATCAATCTGCCCTTGGGTAAAGGCATCGTGCTGTTCTTCATCAGAGGCTGCCAGATGTGAAAAGCACGACATTACTTTAACTGTGTTGTTGCCTTTAAGCTCGGCAGCTAAGGCGCTGATTTCTGTCGCTTCGAAACCCAGGCGTTTCATGCCGGTTTCAAGCTCTATATGGATTGGAAAATGCTTATGCTTTTTATGGTTGCGTTGCAGGAAATTTGTAAAATCAGTAAGCAGGCTAAAGCTATACACAATAGGCTCTAACTTATGCTGAACAATAACCTGGAAGGTTTGCGGCTCGGGGTTCATAACCATAATGGGCACGGTGATGCCGTTGCGGCGTAGTTCTACTCCTTCGTCAGCATAGGCTACGGCCAGATAATCTACTTTGTGGTGCTGGAGAACACTGGCAACCTCGTAGCTACCGCTGCCATAGGCAAGGGCCTTAACCATTGCCATGACCTTTGTATCGGACTTAAGCAACGAGCGGAAATAATTGAGGTTGTTAATCAGCGCATTCAGGTTAATCTCAAGGATTGTTTGGTGGCTTTTTTGTTGCAGCAAACGCACTATGCGCTCAAATTCGAAACTACGGGAACCTTTAAGCAAGATGGTTTCGTGTTCGAAACTTAAATCGCCGAGGCTATCAATAAAATCGTTAGTAGTATTGAAAAAGCGGGCGTGTTTGCCAAACTGTTTGCCTTGCCTGCTGATATGTTCGCCAATGCCGATAAACCTATCTACCTTATGCTGTTTTAGCATTTGATGAACGAGTTTATACAGTTCTTTATCGGGCAGGCCGCTTTGCACAATATCAGACAAAATGAGCGTTTTTTTAGGCTGCTGCTTTTGTCGGTCTAAAAAGTTGAGGGCAATAGTCAGCGACTCAATATCTGAATTGTACGAATCGTTTATTAGTGTGCAGTTGTTAAGCCCCTGCTTAAGCTCTAACCGCATGGCGACAGGTGCCAGATGCTGCATGCGTTGGTGTATGGTATGGGGTTTTAAGCCCAATACCAATGCTGCACACACACACTGCAAAGCATTTTCTATTGATGCATCGTCTACAAAAGGAAGGGAAAAATTATGTTCTTTTTTAGCATACAGATAGCTTATATCTGTTGCTGTTTTTGATCTTTTAATCTGGTTAAGAACCAGGCTGTTGGTCTTTTTTTTACCCCAGGTAAAAACAGTACCCGGCTTGGCCTGTTTGCTATTTTGCAGGGCGTTTACCAGCAGCTTTTGATCGGCGTTGATAATGACCTTGCCGGCGGTAGTTAGCAGCTGCAATTTTTCAGCTGCCTTCAGCTCTTTGCTTTCGAAATTCTCCGAATGTGCCTCGCCAATATTGGTAACAATAACCAGCGTAGGTTTAATAATATCTGCCAACAACGCCATTTCTCCGGGCTTGGAAATACCTGCTTCGAAAATAGCCAGTTGGTGTTTCTCATTCATTTGCAACACCGATAATGGCACACCCAGTTGCGAGTTGTAACTCTTTGGGCTGCGGACTACCAGCCTATCGGGCGCGGTGAGTTGGAACAGCCATTCTTTTACAATAGTCTTACCGTTGCTCCCAGTAACACCAACCACGGGAATATTAAACTGCTGCCTGTGGTGGGCTGCCCATACCTGCAAAGCCTTTAGCGTATCGTCTACCACAATAAAAACAGCGCCTGCTAGTTTTTCATGCTTATCGATAACCTTTTCTACCAAAAAGTAACGCACGCCTTTGGCGTAGGCATCGGCAATAAAACGGTGTCCGTCAGCTGATGCGCTTTTGATAGCGATAAACAGGCTATGCTCGGGCAGGGAGATGCTGCGGGTATCGAAATATAAACTGCCCACGGGTGCTAAAGGGCCTTTGCTGGTTGTTACCAGTTTGCCGTGGCTTATTGTGGCTATTTGGGCAGGGGTGTATTGCATACATTGCAAATGTAATTAATTAGCTGGTTAGTCAATTAGCTGTTGTTATTGTTTGATTTACAAATGGCGATTGCTTTTATTACGCTACATAATCTTCAAAGGTCTATATGGTCTGCGCTGATTGGTAAATTCACAGCAGAATTTTTGCGTATCGTTATGTAATTTACCAGTAATAATCATCAGCGAATAAGAACTAATATAGTTTTATACATTTGCATTTACAGTATATATAAATATGAAGAAGACAATATCAGTTTTGGCAGTTAGTGTTTTGCTTGGTGTATCGGTATACGGACAATCGGCTGTGCAAACAGGGCAGGATATGCAACAAGAAAATAAGACTTCATCTACACCCCCACCGCCTGTAAACCAAACGGAGGCAAGTCCATCACCTGCAAGTCAACAACGCCGTAATAACAATGCCTCTCCTGCTGTGCCAATAGCAGCACCGGCAGCAACTACAACAGGTACAATAGCTACAGAGCCAGGCAGGGATAATACCAATAATACCAACCCCCGCAAAGTAAGTAGCAAAAAAGATATTACAAATGAGGATATTTGGGGTAAATGGATTTTTAGGCCGAAGGGTATTGATGAACTTAACTTTACCAACGACGGGGAGCATTATACCAAAATTACGGAGAAAGGCCTGATAGTGAAATATGCTATTGCCAACGCGAAAGACAGCGTGGTGATTTTTGACCCATCTGCTGCCAGTCCGCTTGTGGCTTTGGAAGGTTATACCTTTAGCGATGATGAGCAGTATATCTTACTATCGTCAGACCCACAGCCTATATACCGCCACTCTTTTAGCGCCAAATATTATGTTTATGCCGTTACCACTAAAAAACTAACGGAGGTTAACGGCGGCAAACAGGTGCGCTACACTACATTCTCGCCTAAGGCAGATAAGGTGGCTTTTGTTGAAGATAATAACATAAAGGTGCAAAACCTGGCTACGGGCGCCATTACAGCCGTAACTACCGACGGGGAGTTTAACAAGATAATAAACGGTGCAACCGACTGGGTGTATGAAGAGGAGTTTGCTATTGATAAAGGCTTTTTCTGGAGCCCCGACGGCAACAAAATTGCTTACCTGCGTTTTGATGAAAGCGGCGTTAGGGAATACTCGTTTGACAACTACGGCCCACTATACCCCGAAGCCTATAAATACAAATACCCAAAGGCGGGCGAGGATAACTCTATTGTTACCGTTAGCATTGCTGACTTAGCCACAGGCAAAACAACCGCGGTGGATATTGGTAAAAACACCGACCAGTACATTCCCCGTATTGCATGGACGGCCGACCCCAGCAAGTTATTGGTAGTGCGCATGAACCGCACGCAAAACCAACTGGACATGCTGTTTGCTGATGCATCAACAGGAAAAACGAACATTATCTATACAGAAAACAGCAATGCCTACATTGACATACACGAAGGAGACGGCAACTTTTTTACCTTTTTGAAAGACAATAAGCGCTTTGTTATCAGCAGTGAAAAAGACGGCTACAACCACTTGTATTTGTATGACATTAGCGGCAAGCTGATAAACCAGATTACCAAAGGGAAATGGGATGTGATAGCCCTGCAAGGTATTGACGAGAAGAACGGTGTTGCATACTACACATCGCACGAAGAAGGCGCTATGTATACATCGGTTTACAGTGTGAAGCTGGACGGGACAAAAAAGGCTAAACTGAACAGCCAGCGCGGTAAAAACGACCCACGTTTTACGCCTACGTTTAAGTACCTATTCAACATGTACAGCAGCAACTTTACGCCGCCGGTATACACCATAAACGATAACAAAGGCAAGCAGCTGCAAGTGCTGGAAGACAACGCCCTGCTGAAAAAGAAACTGGACGAATATAACCTTGGCACGAAAGAGTATTTTAAAATGCCTATTGAAACGGGCGACAGCCTGAACGGCTGGATGATAAAACCGGCAGACTTTGACCCTACCAAAAGATACCCTGTGCTGATGTACGTTTACGGCGGCCCGGGCAGTCAAACCGTGACGGACGAGTATAACCCGGGCTGGTTTTTCTGGCACCAGATGATGGCCACTAAAGGGTATATTGTAGTATCGGTAGACAACAGGGGGACCGGTGCCCGTGGCGCGGCTTTTAAAAACGCTACGTACCTCAACCTAGGGCAGTATGAAACGGAGGACCAGATATCGGTGGCTAAATATTTAGGTAAGCTGCCGTATGTAGACCGTAACCGCATTGGCATACACGGCTGGAGCTTTGGCGGCTACATGAGCAGCCTGTGTATTACCAAAGGGGCCGACTATTTTAAAACGGCTATTGCTGTTGCCCCGGTTACTAACTGGAAATACTACGACAGTATTTATACCGAGCGCTTTTTGGATAGCCCGAAAAAGAATAAGAAAGGGTATGAGGATAACAGCCCGATAAACTTTGTAAACAAGCTGCGTGGCAACTACCTGCTGATACACGGCACGGCTGATGATAATGTGCACTTTCAAAACTCGATTGATATGGTGGACGCGCTGGTAAAAGCTAACAAGCAGTTTGAGCAGTTCTTTTACCCGAACAAAAACCACGGCATATACGGTGGCAACACCCGCCTGCACCTGTACACCAAGCTGACGAATTATTTACTGGAGAAGTTGTAGTAGCTGAGAGAGGAGAGAGGAGAGCTGAGAGAGGAGAGAGGAGAGAGGAGAGAGGAGAGTGGAGAGTGGAGAGCTGAGAGAGGAGTGAGGAGTGAGGAGTGAGGAGGTGGCAGGTGACGCTCACGATGCTTCGGGCGCTTTAACACCTACCACGGCGAGAAAGAGAAAAGTAGATTTTTCCCTCACCCCTGGCCCTCTCCCGGGGGGAGAGGGGTGTTTTAAAAGTTAATCAGTATATTTGATTGTGATGAAGCGCCAAGCACTATACATACTACTTGCACTGTTGGGGTTTACGACGTTACGGGCGCAGGTTAACATTGTTCCTAATGGGGATTTTGAAGATTATAATATTTGCCCAGTTGGACCGGATGAACTATTTAATGCAAATCAATGGTTTGATCCTACATACGCTTCACCTGATTATTTTAATGCATGCAGCCCACTGCAATTTGTTTCAGTACCGTTAAATTATATGGGTCATCAGGAAGGATCTGGAGAAGCCTATAGTGGAATTGGAATTCATATTACAGCACAACCTAATTATTTGCGTGAATATATCTCAGTAAAATTGATTCAACCTTTAGATGCTAATAAAAAATATTGCGTAAGCTATCTTATATCATTAGCAGAACGTTCAAAATTATATTTATCATCTATTGGCGTACTATTTACCGACACAATAATTCCCACACCTATAGGTGGCCCTCTCCCTTTCTCACCTCAACTTTTAAATTCAGCAAGCAATCAACTATCAGATTCAATAGTTTGGAAACTAATAGAATTTGAATATACCGCCACTGGAGATGAAAATTACCTAACTATAGGATGCTTTGAAAATACAGCTAACCTTTCGTATACATACTTTAATAATACAGACACAATAAATGCATTTGCATATTATTATATTGATGATGTTAGCGTTGCACCTTGTGAAAATTCTATTAATATTCCAAATATTTTTACTCCAAATAAAGACGGTATAAATGAGACGTTTCAAATTAAAGCATTACCAGAAAACTCATTCTTGAACATCTATAACAGATGGGGGAATATTGTTTTTAAAAGCAGCAATTATCTTAATGATTGGGATGGGGGTGATTTGGCAGATGGAATTTATTATTATATCCTAAAGCCAAATATTGGTTCTCAAAAGAAAGGCACTGTTACCATTTTAAGGAATTAAAATTATTTAATTAGCACGTAGTTATTACAAAGTGAGGTAATGGTATGTATATTTTTGTTGTTCAGAATGAGGATATGGTTATTGATAGGCAAAGGGTGGTAATTTCAGAGTGAGAATGAGAAAGAGAGCATGTTTGAGAGTGAGAATGAGAGGGAGAGCGGGGATTGTTTCAGAGTGAGAAAGAGAAAGAGAGCGGGGATTGTGGCTAGGTAAGAGCCCTTCCTATACTTCGACGCAGCTCAGTATGACGGAGGGGGTGAAAGATAGTCTGCTTCTCTGCCACTCTCCCCTAGCCTTCAGATAAAGTCCTCTCCCGTCTTCACGCTTTGCGTGAATCCACCCTCTCCAAGAGAGGGATATTTAAAATATCTCTCGCTCAGCACCTCTCCCCTACCCCCTCTCCCAAGGGAGAGGGGGTATTATTGTAAAAATATTTATCAACAATTTTTATTTAATGCTTGACTTTTAATGTTAAGTTGTTGTATCTTTGTGGTGTTATTGCAATGACAAAATATGACACCCTGCCTGATGGGTTATTCGGGCAAATGCAAGTAGTAAAGCTGCGCAGCACCTTTAAGTTAAAAGTGAAAAACTAAAAACTAAAAGTAAAATTTAAGGATAGTGTAAAGAAACTATTCGGTGTAATAAAGATAGTGAAGTATAGTCGAAAGGTTCCCTCCCATCCGCTAAGTAGACTAAGCGAAACTAAACAACCTGCTTTGACCCCTTTCTTCCCCACAGAGAGGGGTTGAGGTGTTTGTTGCCAGGGGTTAGTGGTCAGTAAAAAATCCCTCGTCTTTTGACTTGCGTCAAAATCCACTCTCCCGATAGCTATCGGGACAGGCTCTTTTTAAAGGGAGACCCTAAAAAAAATAGGGTTCATTTTGTGAAATTTATTTACAGCGGCGGGGGTTTTGTGCTTATCCCCCTCCCAACCCTCCCCTTAAAGGGAGGGCTTTAAAAAACGATTGCGAAAACTTAAAAATTTGCTACAACAGCGAGGGTTACGTGCAAATGAAAAACGAAAAATGAAAAATTGTACATGGTAAGATAGTAATACGCTATAAATCCCTCCCCTCCGACACAAGGTCGGAGGTACTCCCTTTAAAAGGGAGAGTGGTTTCCTGTATAGGACCTTTTAGTTCTTCGAAATGTTGGAATTTTGCTACAATAGCAGGGGTTTCGTACCCTCCCCCAACCCCTCTCCCAAGGAGAGGGGCTTTAAAATATAGCCCATACCTGTTTTAGGTGTGGGTTTGTTTTTTTTACTATTTTGCACCCTTAATATATACTTAACATAGAGCATGGAACAACAAATAGTTCAAAAAGGACACCCTAAAGGGCTATACTTATTATTTGCTACCGAGATGTGGGAGCGCTTTAGCTACTACGGTATGCGCGGACTGCTAACGTTATACTTAACAAAGTCGTTGATAGAAGGCGGCCTTGGTTTTGATGACGGCAACGCAGGATTGATATACGGTATATATACCGGCCTGGTGTACCTTACCCCTATTTTTGGCGGTTACCTTGCCGACAAATATATTGGGCAGCGCCGCTCTATTACCATTGGTGGTATTACGATGGCTATAGGCCAGTTTTGTTTGTTCTTCTCTTCGCACGAAAACATTACGATGTTTTACCTGGGGCTTATTTTGCTTATTATTGGTAACGGCTTTTTTAAGCCTAATATATCGACCATTGTAGGGCAGTTGTATGCGCCCGATGATACGCGTAAAGACTCGGCTTTTACCATTTTTTACATGGGTATTAACCTTGGCGCTTTTCTTGCCCCGCTGGCTTGCGGCTTTTTAGCTGAAGACTATTTTGCGGTAAAGGATGCGAGTGGCGCAGTGCTTAGCTACGGTTTTAACTACGGCTTTTTAGCGGCGGGTATTGGTATGGTTATAGGCCAGATAATGTTTAACCTGCTTGCCCAAAAATACCTTGGCGATATTGGAAAGAGGCCAGCATCGGCTACCAAAGCCAAAGATGTTGTGGAGGCTCCTTTGACCAAACCGGAGAAAGACAGGCTTACTGTTATCATTATTATGATGTTGTTTAACATCTTCTTTTGGGCTGGCTTTGAACAAGCAGGCAGCTCTATAAGCTTATACACTGATAGGTTTATAAACCGCCATATTGACTTTTTAGACTGGACGGTCCCCACATCGTGGTTCCAATCGGTTAACCCACTATTTATAGTACTACTTGGGCCTTTGTTTACCTTTTTGTGGACCCGCCTTGCTAAAGCAGGCAAAGAACCTAATACCATTGTAAAAATGGCTTTTGGTATGATATTGCTGGGTGTAGGCTTCTTCTTAATGATTGGCGCAGGCCTTGAACGTGGTGGCGACAGCCCTGACGAAGCTATAAAAGCTAATCTGCTTTGGCTGATTGGAACGTACCTGATACATACCATGGGTGAGCTGTGTTTATCGCCGGTAGGTCTATCTATGGTAACCAAACTATCGCCATTGCGCTTAGGCTCTATGATGATGGGTGTGTGGTTTTTGAGCAGCTTTGTGGCCAACTTCCTTTCGGGTTACCTGGTACAATACTTCTCTAAAATGGGTGCTATAACCATATTTGCCATTATTGCCGGTGTAGTAATATTCTTAGGCTTATTGGTACTGGTGCTATCTAAAAAACTATTGCAGATGATGCACAATGTGCGTTAATAGCGTTAATAGCGTGTAGCGTGTAGCGTGTAGCGTGTAGCGTGTAGAAAACTCTCCGCCCTGTTTAAGGGGCGGGGAGTTTTTGTTTTCCCTCACCCAGACTTCCGTAAACGTAAGTCGACCCTCTCCCAGTGTGACAGGGTATTAAACGGAGGATACTGCTGAAACCTCTACCCTATAACCTATCCCCTAGATTATTACCTTTGCCGTATGCGTATAGATATTATTACCGTATTACCAGAGCTTTTGCGCAGCCCGTTTGAGCACTCGATATTGAAGCGTGCCATTGCTAAAGGGCTTTGCGAGGTGAACCTTATTAACCTTCGCGACTACAGCACTGACAAGCACAAGAGTGTTGATGACTATATGTATGGCGGCGGTGCTGGCATGGTGATGATGATTGAGCCTATTGCCAACTGCATAGAGGCCTTGCAAAAAGAACGCACGTACGACGAGGTTATTTATACCAGCCCGGATGGGGAATTGCTGGACCAAAAGGCGAGCAACAGCCTGTCGCTAAAGAAGAACCTGATTATACTTTGTGGGCATTATAAAGGCATTGATGAGCGTATACGTCAGCATTTTATCACCAAAGAAATATCTATTGGCGACTATGTTTTGAGCGGTGGGGAACTAGCCGCGGCTGTTATCTCCGACTCTATCATTCGCCTATTGCCGGGGGTATTGAGCGATGAAACATCGGCTCTGGAAGACTCTTTTCAAGATGGGCTTTTAGCACCGCCCGTGTTTACCCGCCCTGCAGAATTCAGGGGATGGAAGGTACCTGATGTGTTGCTATCGGGTAACTTTAAAGAGATTGACAAATGGAGGCACGAAAAGGCTATTGAAAGGACGCAGGAAAGAAGGCCGGGGTTGCTGTAGCTATGTTTTGTTATATACCAGAAAATACTATCCGCTACACCCTATAAGCTATATTTGCTACATTAGCACAAATATTTACGATATGAAAAAACTGTTACTTGTAGCAGCCTGCGCGGCGCTACTGGCAGCTTGCGGCAGCGGTCCCAAGCCTATGCCTACCCCACCCATTCAAAACGAAGTACAAGCATGGCTTGATGAATACAACAAAGAGTGGCAAAAGCTGGCTACCGTATCGTCGGAAGCTCAATGGGATCTTAACACCCATATTGTTGAAGGCGACACACTGGCCAACAAAAAAGCATCAGATGCTGACGAGGCCTACTCTAACTACACCGGCAGCAAAGCCGTGGTTGACAAAGCCTTGGGCTACCTTAAAAAGAAGAACGAACTGACCCCGCTGCAGGTGCGCCAGCTAAACGCCATTGTATATATGGCAGGAAACAACCCCGAAGCGGCCGGCGACCTTGTTAAAAAGCGCATCGATGCCCAAAACAAGCAAACCGAAAACTTGTTTGGCTACAAGTTTATGCTTGATGGCAAAGAGGTAACCCCTAACGACATTGAGAAGATGCTGCGCGAGGAAACCGATATTGACAAGCGCCTTAAAGTATGGAACGCCAGCAAAGAGGTGGGCGCTAAGCTAAAAGACGGCCTTGTTACCCTGCAAGACCTGCGCAACAAAACGGTTGCCCCACTTGGCTACAAAAATTACTTCGAATACCAGGTATCAGACTACGGAATGACTACCAAAGAGATGATGGAGCTTACCCGCAAACTGGTAAAAGAGGTTTGGCCTTTGTACCGCGAGCTGCACACCTGGGCGCGCTACACCCTTGCCGACAAATACAAGCAACCCGTGCCCGATATGATACCCGCACACTGGATGCCCAACCGTTGGGGCCAAGACTGGACAGCCCTTGTAAACGTTGATGGCATTAATCTTGATGGTGAACTGGGCAAAAAAACACCCGAGTGGATTATCAATCAGGGTGAAGATTTTTACGTAAGTCTGGGCTTCCCTAAACTGCCTAAATCGTTCTACGAAAAATCGAGTCTTTACCCCTTGAAAGCAGATGCCGGGTTTAAGAAAAACACCCACGCATCGGCCTGGCACATGGACTATGACAAAGACATACGGTCGCTTATGAGCGTAGAGCCAAACACCGAGTGGTGGGAAACTACCCTGCACGAACTTGGTCATATTTACTATTACATAAGCTACTCAAATGGCGATGTACCAATCATCCTGCGCAACGGGGCAAACCGCGCCTACCACGAGGCTTTTGGCACTATGATAGGCCTTGCCTCTATGCAAATGCCATTCCTTCAACAATATGGTTTAGCGCCTAAAGATGCCAAGGTTGACCAAACGCAAAACCTGCTAAAAGAGGCATTGAACTACGTGGTAATGATACCATGGGCTGCCGGCACTATGACAGAGTTTGAACATGACCTGTATGCCACCAACCTACCCAAAGACCAATACAACAAGCGCTGGTGGGAGATTGTAGCTAAATGCCAGGGCATGGTTCCACCAACCAACCGTGGCGAAGAGTTTTGCGATGCCGCTACCAAAACACACATTAACGACGACCCTGCACAGTATTACGACTATGCTATTGCAGGCGTTTTAATGTTCCAGTTTCACAACCATATTGCCAAAAATATCCTACATCAGGATGTACACAACACCAACTACTATGGCAACAAAGAGGTGGGCAAATTCCTTATGGATGTAATGAAAACCGGTGCTACGGTAGACTGGCGCGAGGATATGAAAAAGCACCTGGGCTCTGATGTTTCGGCCAAACCGATGCTCGATTATTTTGACCCGCTAATGACCTACCTGAAAGACCAAAACAAAGGCAAAAAATACACCCTGCCCGCGCAGCCGGCATTCTAGGTGCTAGCTTCTTGGGACTAGGTTCTAGTTATTCATCCCCTTTGGTATAAAACCAGAGGGGATTTTTGTTAAAACCAATTGACCTGTATTTCGTATATTAGCATTATAAACAGCATTGCCATGTCTATTAAAGAAGCAAAAGAAAAGATCATTTCTAATATTAATGAGTTACAAGACGAACGTATTATCCGTCAGGTATTCGTTATGTTAGGTATTGATTTAGAAGAAATTGATGAGAAGCCTGTAATACTTTCTGATGCCGAATTAAAGGCTGTTCTCGAGGGCCTTGAAGAGTTAAAAAACGGAAAATTGATTGACTTAGAAGATGATAAAAAGCTGACTAATAAATGGCTAAACGAATAAAATTAACCCCTCTTGCCCAGCATGATAAACAGGAAATTTTAAAGTACTGGAAAATACGAAATAAATCAAACGTCTACAGCCTTAAATTAAATCAATCATTTTATGAGTTGTTTGAAGAAATTGCGCAATATCCAAAAATAGGAACTATAAGTACTAGCTTAGATATTTATTCAATTGTATACAATAGTTATCGTATCTACTATAAAGAATTAGATGGTACGTTAATCATACTGCGTATTTGGGATACACGGAGAAATCCTGATAAATTAATCTTGTAAAGAAATCCCTGAGGCTGAAAAGTCTTGGGGATTTTTGTTGACAAAGGGGGATGCGGGGTTGTATCTTTGTAGCG
>CAMBQF010000035.1 GCA_945869825.1 Chitinophaga pinensis
TATGCTACATAAGCTATATGCTTATTGCCTACCAGATAATATTGCTTACCGTTGGCACCTTAGTGGGCAAGCCCCGTTTTTTCTGGGGCTTTGTTAAACGCTTTATGGGCTGGCTGCTTAAGCCATTTGGGATGAAGATGTAGGTGATAGATGACACACCCCGTCTGAAGCGTAGCTTCATCAACCCCTCCAAGGAGGAGATTTAAAATATCACGTCGGCGTATTGCTCGGGGGCTTTTTCAAACACTGCTTTGGCAAAGTGGCAGGCGGGTACAATTTTGTAGTGCTTATCGCGGGCAAAAGCTACAGCTGCTGCCACCAATTGTTTACCCAGGCCTTTGCCGCCATGCTCATCGCCTACTATAGTATGTTCAATAATAAATTTGCCGGGGCCTGCATGCACGTAAGTCATAAAAGCTATTTCTTTGCCGTTTTCCAGTATAAAAAAGCGGCCGTCTTTTCCGTCGTCGGTGTGGTGTATTTGCATGATAATAGTAAGTTTACCCAAATAAACCTTTAAACACCTCTTCTATTTTAGAGGTGAAAACAACCTGTATGTTGTACTTTTTAAGGTCGAGGCCTTTTTGGTTGAATTTGGAAATAAAGATGCGGTCAAATCCCAGTTTCTCGGCTTCCATAATGCGGTTTTCTATGCGGTTTACAGGTCGTATCTCGCCCGATAGGCCAACCTCTGCCGCAAAGCATGTTTTACCTGGTATGGCAATATCCTCTGCCGATGATAGGATAGAACAAACAATGGCTAAATCGGTTGCGGGGTCGTCTACCCGTATGCCACCAGCTATGTTCAGGAAGACGTCTTTAGCCGCCAAACGGAAGCCGCAGCGCTTTTCGAGCACCGCCAACAGCATGTTTAGCCTGCGGGCATCAAAACCAGTGGTAGAGCGTTGAGGAACGCCGTATACGGCCGTACTAACCAGCGCCTGTGTTTCAATAAGCATGGGGCGCACACCCTCCATAGTGGCTGCTATGGCAATGCCGCTAAGGTATTCGTCGCGATACGATATTAGTATTTCTGATGGGTTGCTAACCTCGCGCAGGCCATTGGTAATCATTTCGTAAATGCCCATTTCGGCGGTAGAGCCAAAGCGGTTTTTTATGGCCCTAACAATGCGGAATATGTAGTTACGGTCGCCCTCAAACTGCAGCACCACATCAACCATATGCTCCAGCACCTTAGGGCCCGCTATGCTGCCCTCTTTGGTAATATGGCCAATAAGCACCACGGGGGTTCCACTTTCTTTGGCAAACTTCAGCAACTCGCCGGTACACTCGCGTATTTGCGATACGCTGCCGGGCGATGATTCTATAAATGAAGTAGAAAGGGTTTGGATAGAGTCTATAATAACCAAATCGGGTTGCACATCCTCTATCTGCTTAAACAAATTTTGGGTATTCGTTTCGGCCAGTATGTAGCACTGTTCGTTTTTAATACCAATACGCTCGGCGCGCATTTTTATCTGCTGGTTGCTTTCCTCGCCCGATACATAGAGGGTTTTAATACCTGGTTGTTGCAGGGCTATTTGCAACATAAGGGTAGACTTGCCAATGCCAGGTTCGCCACCTAATAAAACTAATGAGCCTGAAACTAAGCCGCCGCCTAACACACGGTTTAGCTCGTTATCTGACAGGACAATGCGCTGCTCTGTATTATGCTCAATATCGGTAACCAGGGTAGGCTTATTTACCCTTTTAGAACTGCCCGTTGACCCTTGCCAGCCGGGGCGTTTATCTTCTTTAACTACCAGTTCTTCAACATAGGTGTTCCACTCGCCACAGCTAGGGCATTTACCAATCCATTTAGGCGATTGGGTACCGCAGCTCTGGCAAAAAAATGTGGTTTTAGCCTTACTCATGCTAACGAAAAACTAAAAGCTAAAAATGAAAATATGAAGTATTAAAATAAAGCAAAAACGTAGGTTTTACTCTATCTTGATGAACTCGCGGGTAATCATGCCGCCATTATCAAAATTGGCAATACGCATGATTTCATTATCGATATCAATAACACGCCATTTGCCGTTATAGAAGTTAAAGTTATTACTCGGAAAATCCATAGTAATGCGGCTTGGTGTAGATACATATGTACCAGTGCCTATTACGATGTTGCCATTAGGGTCGTTGCATATTTTAACTTCCCCATCTTGAAAAATCCAATATTCGTAAGGCAAGTTAGATGTTTTTAACCTTTCTAAACGCCAGGTGCCAGGCAATACAGTTTTTGTACGCTTGCAGGCGCTAAAACCCGTAACAACAATAGTTGCAACAAGTAATATGGTGATGGTTTGTAAAAATTTCTTCATAACATACTATACAGGTTGTAAATATACAACAAATGCTACTGAATGACAAAATTACCCTAATGATACTATTTTGTTAATAATGGAAGAGCTTGAAAAGCCTGTAACAAAGGAAATAACCTGTACGCTGCCGCCGTTGTTTCTGACCACATCGGCCCCTACTATTGTATCGGGGGTATAGTCGCCACCTTTAACCAAAAAATCGGGCTTAATGGCTGTTATCAGGTTAAGGGGGGTATCTTCGCTAAATAGTATCACTGCATCAACAAAGCCAAAGGCGGCTAACACTTCGGCGCGGCTTTGCTCATCGGTTACAGGTCGATTGGGGCCTTTAAGAGCTGCCACAGAACTATCTGTATTAAGTCCTACAACCAGCCTGTTGCCAAGGCTTGCTGCCTGTGCAAGGTATTCTATATGCCCCCGGTGGATAATATCAAAACAGCCGTTAGTAAATACTATAGTGTCATTAGCAAAGCGCCAGGTATGTATCCGGCGGAGCAAATCGTCAACAGTAACTATTTTATTGCGCAGTACCTGAAGCTTGTCCATCTTTTTGTTTTGCGGGTAAAGTAAGTAAGCTGCCAACACCCAATATGCAGGTGGTGGCAATTTGCGAGAGGTGGAAAACCGTTGCCAGCACCAACCCCTGCGATGCCGCTATACCAATAAATTTTAGTGCCTCAACAATGGCAAACTCGTAGGTGCCTGCCCCGCCCGGTGTTGGGGCTGCCATGCCTATGCTGCCCATAACAAAAAGGAAGAGCGAGTCGACAAAGCCTAGCGATGCTACAGCGGGTATGCCGAAAAAGCATACGTACATCATTAAAAAGTATACTACCCACATAAACAGGGTAAGTACTAAAAACAGGCGTAGTTTTTTTAGGCGGAAAACAGCCGTAAGGCCCGATGTAAAATCGGCAACAAAGCCACGAAATTTTTCGCCAAACTTGCTGCTGCGTAAAAAATACCTGAAACCAAATATAACCGATGCAAGGCCTGCCAATGCTATAATAATAACTACAGGGTTGCCTGCCGCATTGCCTATTTTTTGGCCTAAAGGGCTAAAAAAGTTGTTTATTAAAAACTGGCCAAGGGTTTCAAGCCTGATTACTAAAACGGTAAAAATAAGTATTAACAGGCAAATAACATCTATAGCCCGCTCTGCCACCACGGTGCCTATAAGCGTATTTAACGGAATTTTATTGGTTCGATTAAGTATGGTGCACCGTGTAACCTCGCCCAGCCTAGGAAAAGCCAGATTGGCTAAATAGCCTATGCTTACTGCTTTGGCAGAATTGACTAAGGTGGTTTTATAACCTAACGAGTTAAGCAAAAGGTTCCACCGCCAGGCGCGGATAAAGTAGGCTGGTACTGATACAATCATGGATAGCAATATCCACGAATAGTTCATTTTTCTGGCCTGCTCAAGCAGTTTGTTTATATCCTCGCCGCGAAAAATATACCATAACAATCCCGCTGCTATGCCGGCAAATACTAAGTACCTTAATATAGCAGCAAGTGTTTTGTTCAATGGCTATTTGTTTAGTGTATTGGTTTCGCTGTTGGGGAAACCCAACCACGGTTCAAAGGTTTTAGCCTCTTCAAAATCCATTAAGGCGTACGACATGATAATGAGTAAATCGCCAACAGCTACACGGCGCGCTGCTGCTCCGTTAAGACATATCATGCCGCTGCCACGCTCACCTTTTATTACATAGGTTTCTAAACGCTC
Source organism: Chitinophaga pinensis (assembly GCA_945869825.1). Lineage (GTDB taxonomy): Bacteria > Bacteroidota > Bacteroidia > CAMBQF01 > CAMBQF01 > CAMBQF01. Next base: position 4,051 of record CAMBQF010000035.1, read on the forward strand.
GCCATTTGTAATATTTACTACCTGTACTTTTTCGCCTTCTATAAAATTAACAGCATCCATCAGGTCTTCGTCAACCGTAATGCTACCAACGTAATTAAGTTCGGCTTGTGTTACACGTACACGGTGTAATTTAGATTTTAATACCTCTATCTGCATTGTGGTACAAAGGTAATCAAAACTAAAAACTAACAGTGAAAAACTAAAAATGGCATTGGGCTATGAATCAATCCTTAATTACCATGCTTTAAAGCTTACAGCCCCATATTATCAATCAGCCTCACATCGCCTACATAGGCAGCAATAAACATGCGGCTGTTTTTGCCAACGCTGTCTATTACCTGTAAGGTATTACTATCGGCAATTTCAAAGTATTCCAACCTTATGCCTTCTACCTTGGCAAACTCAGCCTCTACCCAAAACTTTAGCTGTTTGGCATCAGTAATTTCCAGTTGCATAGCCTCTTTAAGTATACGCGGAATGTGCGATGCTATCGCCCTTTCTTCTTCGCTCAGCCTGCGGTTGCGGCTGCTCATAGCTAATCCGTCGGCCTCGCGCAAGGTATTGCAGGGCACTACTTCAAGGGCCGGAAAATGTGTAGCAGCCATAGTGCGCACCAACGCTAGTTGTTGGTAATCTTTCTCGCCAAAAAAGGCTTTGTCGGGGTTTACAATAGCAAACAGCCTGTACACCACATTGGCCATGCCCTGAAAGTGCCCCGGGCGGAAATACCCCTCCATGCTACTGTCTAACCCATCAAAATCGAAGCTTTGGGTAGCGTAGCCCCTGTATACCTCATCGGGCGTTTCGGGAGCATAAAGTATATGGCAACCGGCTTTTTCAAGCATGGTGCGGTCGTCGGATATTGTGCGGGGATATTTATCAAAGTCGGCAGCGTTATTAAACTGTGTAGGGTTAACAAATATGCTGCAAATAGTAATATCTGTATTAGCCAGCGATTGTTCTATTAACGATATATGCCCAACATGCAATGCCCCCATTGTGGGCACAAAACCAATGGTTTTGCCCTGCTGTGCCTGCAGGTGCTTTTGTAACGCGGCTGTGGTGGTAAATGTAAACATACTGTTTATGCCATTGGTGAGTTGCGGCAGAGCGACAAATATATGACTTCGTTTTACAAACTACCCTTTTGCATATCATTCAATTGTATTTATATTCGCCATAATATTTTTCCCACATAAATAATGATAAGCAAAGAGGCGAGCGAGGCGTTGTTTTTATATGCAACAGAGGGTGTTTTGGTGGTAAACCAACAAGGCGATATTGTGCGCATAAACCCCAGTGCCGAAAATCTTTTTGGTTATGATAAAGATGAACTGCTGGGCCAAAAAATAGAAGTACTGATACCCAAAACACTGAGCCATAAACACACCCAGTACCGAGACGGGTATATGGGCAACCCACATGCACGCTCTATGGGAGCGAATATAGATTTAAAGGGGCTGAAAAAAGACGGAACTGAGTTTCCTGTAGAAATAAGCCTTAGCCCATACACCCATAATAATGGCAAATTTGTTATCGCCTTTATTATTGATATTACCATACGCAAGCAGGCCGAACAAAAGCTTAAAGCCTACTCTGCCGAACTTGAAAAACAGGTTAAAAACCGCACCCTTATTCTGGAAGAAGCTATTGCCGAACTTGAAAGCACCAAAGAAGACCTGCACAATGCGTTGGCTAAAGAAAAAGAACTGAGCGAGCTAAAATCAAGGTTTGTTTCAATGGCATCGCACGAGTTTAGGACCCCACTAACAACCATCCTTTCGTCACTATCATTAGTTACCAAATACAGCGATAATAACGATAAGGAAAACCAACTTAAGCACGTAAACAAAATAAAAACATCAATACACAACCTTACCGAAATACTTAACGACTTTTTATCGGTTAGCCGTTTTGAGGAAGGCAAGGTTGAAAACCACCCTGCACAACTAAACCTAAAAGAATACATTGATAATATTATTAGTGAAATAAAGGGCTTGTGCAAGCAAGGCCAGGCTATTGTATTTGATTACAGCGGTGCCGAAGATGTGGTACTTGATGCCAAATTGCTGCGCCATGTGCTGTTCAACCTATTATCAAATGCCTTAAAATTTTCGCCAAACAATAGCCAGGTTAATGTAACAGCCAATGTTGATGCTGGTTCTATTAGAATAGACATTAAAGACAGTGGCATAGGCATTTCTGCCGAAGACCAGCAGCACCTGTTTGAACGCTTTTTCAGGGGCCATAATGCAACCCACATACAAGGTACTGGCCTGGGCTTAAATATTGTGGCTAATTATGTTGAAATGATGAGCGGTAATATTACCTTTGAAAGTGCTGAAAATAAAGGCACTACTTTTACCATAGTATTTGCGCAATGAAGAAAATTTTACTGATTGAAGACAACGTTGATGTACGCGAAAATACCGCAGAGATATTAACCTTGGCAAACTACCATGTTGTAACCGCTCAAAATGGTAAAGAAGGTGTAGAACAAGCCCAGCAAAATGCACCAGACCTTATTATTTGCGATATTATGATGCCAGTGCTTGATGGCTACGGCGTATTACACATGTTATCTAAAAACCCTGATACAGCTACTATACCCTTTATATTTTTAACCGCCAAGGCCGAACGCAGCGAGCTGCGCAAAGGCATGGAAATGGGCGCCGATGATTATATTACCAAGCCTTTTGATGATATTGAACTGCTTAATGCCATTGAAAGTCGCCTAAAACGTAAAGACCTTTTTGCCAAAACATTTACCAAAAGCGTTGAGGGTTTAAATGAGTTTATTGAGAGTGCCAAAACGTTCGACGACCTAAAAAAACTGTCAGAACAAGAAGAGCCCGTTAAGTTTAAAAAGAAAGAAAACATATACTCTGAAGGCAGCCATCCACGTGGTGTTTACTTTGTAAACAAAGGCAAAATAAAATGCTTTAAAACTAACGAACAGGGCAAGGAGTTTATTACCGGGCTTTATAAAGAAGGCGACTTTTTAGGCTATATGGATTTGTTGCAGGAAGGTCGCTATGCCGACTCTGCCGCGGCGTTAGAAGACACCGAGGTTTGCCTGATACCTAAAGACGATTTCTTCTCGCTTATCTATAAAAACGCCCAGGTGTCGCGGAGCTTTATCAAAATAATATCTGATAACCTTAAAGAGAAAGAAGACCAGCTTATTAAGCTTGCCTATAACTCTGTACGCAAACGCGTAGCCGAAGCATTAATTACCCTTTACAACCGCTATGGCAATAACGCCGGCAGTAGTTTTAGTATGAATATACCACGTGAAGACCTGGCAAGCCTTGCCGGAACCGCTACAGAAACAACCATACGCGTGCTTGGCGACCTTAAAGACGAGCATTTGATAGAGGTGAAGGGGAGCAACATAACCGTGCTTAATATTGATGCCCTGCAGCGCCTAAAGAATTAGGTAAACTGATATTTATCATTTTTTCTTCTGACAATACTCATTTACTTGCGCACTTGCACAAAGTACCTTTGTACTATTATGATTATAAGTGCATATAGCGGACAAGTAATGAAAATTGAAATTTCAGATATACAGGTTATTGCCGATATACAGGAAGAGTTTAATAAGGCTTTTCCGTATCTGAAAATTGAATTCTTTTCAAAACCGCACAAAGAGCGAGCCGGCACCGCTAAAAAATATATCTTACCTAACACTAAAACGCTAGGCCAATGCCGCACCATACATAACAATGGCAGTATTGTTATAAAGCCTAAAATGACGGTGATGGAAATTGAAATGGAATTTAATAATAAGTATGGCCTGTCTGTACAACTCTTTCGCAAATCGGGACGGGCGTGGCTAGAAACCACCGTTACCGATGGCTGGACGTTAGAAGAACAAAACCACGAAGGCGAGGCACTCAGTAAATAACAGGCCTTACCACCTATCTGTCATCAACCCCAATACCTGTTTTATATTTACCAAACCTGTGGCAAACACCAATATGCCCGAACCTGCAATAGCTACACCCATATTAAATATCCACTGGCCTGTTAACTGCCTGCTGAAATAAGTTAATGCAGTAACGGCAACCGCAAATAGCGCAAAGCGCAGCAGCAGCCCAATATTAATGCGCATTTTAAAAATATATACGGCCATAATTACCTGCACGGCCGCCAGCACAAACTGCGTAATAAGGCTTGCCATTGCCGACCCATACGCATAATCTGTAGGTATTAAGTACCAGTTTAGGCTTAGGTTTAGCACAATGCCACACAATGCCATGGCGTTTAGCTGTTTTAGGCTGCCATTGGCGGTAAGCAAGGTGCCAAATATATAGGTTGATGCAAAAGCAGCAAAACAAAGCATTAGCACGCGGAAAATAGCCGCTGCCTCAACCAGGTAATCGGGGTGCTTTTTAAATAAGTCGGCGTAAAGCATATACATAACCTCGTGGCTATAAAAAAAGCAAACCGATGCTACCACCACCGCCGGGGCTAATAGCAGCATGCTCGATATTTTTACCAGCTCTTCTATATTCTCCTTATGCTTTATCATGCGGGCAAACATAGGCAGCAGTATGGCTGCCAGCAGGTAGGCAATCATATTGGCGGCATCTAATAATCGGTATGATGAGGCATAAATACCCGATTGTACATCGCCGCTAAACTCGCCATCGCCCGCAGGCAAAAGTCGCTCTATCATTACCGCATCCAGGCGGTTGTAAAACGTCATCAGCAATACCAATATAGCAAAGGGAAAGCTTTTACGCAGTATCATATAAAAGAAAGGCACATTCCAACGCAGGCGCTTAAACGATGCCTTATTCATTACTATAATAAACGTAACAATGGCAGTAATAACATAGCAGGCTGTTTGTATACCCACAAACCACTCTATATTAAACTGGTCTGCTGTTTTGGCGTTCCATAAAAATATACCGCAAAACAGTATCATCAGCATACGGTCCAGTACCGATATAATACTGTCTGTTTTAAACAAATGCAGCCCCGCAAGGTTAGAACGCAGGTACAGAATAAAGTAGTTTAAAAACATATTTACCCCAAGTACACCCAGTAAGCCCAGTTCGTACCCACGGTATCCAAGTATTAGGGCTGCACCCATCATCACCACAAAATAACAAACTGCAAGCAGGCCCTTTATAAGTAGTATACTGCTAAGGTGCTTGTTTAACAGATGGTTGTTTTGCGCTATGTTCTTGTTATTGAAGTTGGTTATACCAAAATCAAGAATAATATTAAAAAGTATGGTTACGTTGAATAAAGCGTAGTACATGCCATAATCGGCAGGGCCAACCTTTACCTGTACAATACGGTCTATACCCAATAGCCAAAAAGGCTTAATCAGCAGATTAAGAAAAATGAGTATTGCCGCATTGGTAAGGAATTTCTTGTGCATCAGCCTGTCTACAAGCAGCAAAGGTAGCTTTTCAATGAATAACGAAAAATGAAAAATGAAAAAGCTTTACCAAGAAGCACTTACCTCGCCTTACATAAATTAGAATTATGAAATAGGACACGAAATTTTTATCCCACAGTACCAATACGTTACAAGGTATCTTGCAAAAAAACAGTACTATGTATTGCATAGTACTAAAATTTATACATATCTTTGCCTTATGAACATAGAAAACACCAAAGCACAAATGCGCAAAGGCCTGCTGGAACTACTGGTTTTGGCGGTATTGCGTAAAGAGGAGGAAGCCTATGTCAACGTCATTTTAGAAAAGCTGAAAGAAAAAGAGGTGATAGTAGTAGAAGGTACCATCTACCCACTATTAACCCGGCTTAAAAATGAAGGATACATAAAACACCGCTGGGTAGAGTCTACCGAGGGGCCTCCACGAAAATACTACCAGCTTACCGATGAAGGGAAAGCTATGTTAGACCAGCTTAAACAAGCCTGGGAAGACATCTCAAAAACAGTTACCCAAATTTTAAACGACTAAAAAACCTGAAAATGAATAAGACCGTAAATATTAACCTGGGCGGCTTAGCTTTTATAATAGACGAAGCTGCTTATGATAGGCTAAGTGCCTACCTGCAATCGCTGCAACGCCACTTTGGCGCTACCGATGGCCACGAAGAAATAATGCAGGACATTGAAGCCCGTGTTGCCGAAATATTGAAAATGAAGCTGGGTAGCAGCAAGCAAATAGTAACAATGGCCGATATTGAAGAGGTTATTTCTATTATTGGCAAGCCCGAAGATATGGGTGGCGAAAGCACCGAAACAGGCACTAATAACAATAGCCAATACTATGGCGAAACACGCCGCCGCCTTTACCGCGATAAAGATAATGCTACCGTTGGGGGCGTGTGTGCAGGACTGGGAGCTTATTTTGATATTGACCCTGTGTGGCTACGCTTAATATGGGCCGTTTCGTTCTTTGTTTTTGGCATGGGCCTGATACTTTACATTATACTATGGATAGTAATACCCGAGGCTAAAACCCCAGCGCAAAAAATAGAAATGCGTGGCGACAAATACGACCTTGATAGCATTAAACGATCTTTTAAAGAAGAAGGAGAACGCTTTAGCAAACGTGTTACCGACTGGGCCGATGAAATTAGCAGCGAAGAGTCTAAACGCCGTTTTAACCGCGCAGGTAGGGATATAGTAGATTCAGTAACTCCTACTGCAAGACGCGCAGGCAACCTTATAAGCAAAACAGTACTATCAATAGCCCTGTTTTTCATCACTACAATAATTATTGTTGTACTTATAGCATTCTTCTCAAACACCTCTACCGTGCATCTTGGCGATAGCCTTCCTCTCGAAACATCTGTATGGGAGTTTGCATCAATGTTTACTGAAAGCCCGGGCGAAACCAACCTGCTAATGCTGGGTTTTGGCTTGGTTGTACTCACCCCGCTGGTAATGATAATTTACGGCATTGCAAAGGCCCTTTTTGGAGTGCGCAAGCGCATAAAAGCAGTGTCTTTAGCCGCATCGGTTATCTGGTGGGCAGGGGTTATTATTTGCGGGCTTGAAACCTACCGCATTTACCAACGCCTTGATGAGAATGAGAAAACGGTAGAAATAATCAACATTACCCAGCCAAAAGGCGATACGCTATCGCTGGAGTCGCGCATACCAATGGCAGGCTTGAATATGACTGAGATTGAAATGGGCAACAATACCGAATACCTTGCCAGCGATGAGCCAATGACATTTTGGCCCAGGGTTAGGGTAAACATACAGCCCAGCGACAATGGCAGGTTTTACCTTAAAATGGAATGTATGAGCCGCGGCAAAAACAGCGCCGAAGCCTTAACATCTGCCCAAAGCATTAAGCTTAATTACGAGGTAAAAGACTCTGCACAGCTTATTATAGACCGCTACGCAACACTACCCGCAGGTGCCAATTTCCGCGGACAGCGTGCAACGCTAATAGTAGCCGTACCGCAGGGCAAATACATAACTATAAACAACAGCCTGCGCAATGTGCTTTTTGGATCGCCAAACCTGCAAGATATGCGCCCGCGCAAAATGGCCGGTAAGGTTTGGAAAATGGAAAATGGCGGGCTTGATTGTGTTAGCTGCCCCAAAACGCCTAAACCCACCAACGAGGAAGAATACTAGTAAATATCCCCTGTTTACGGTCACCTGTAATATGCACTTAAGCGAGTAACATTTTTTCAGGAAAACAGCCCCGGCCTTGTTTTAAACATGCCGGGGCTTGGGGTTTTAAAAAGTTCCCCCTTTTAAAGGGGGTGCCCGAAGGGTGGGGGATTTCAATCCGCAATTATGCATTCCCTGCAACCTATTGCCAACCTTTGCGTACTTTGCACAAAATTTAATCTCAATGCGTAAGCTGTTATTATTACTGTTTGTAGTGCCCCTATTATTTGCCTGCGGCCCTGCCGACGATGATGCCGACATATACACCCCAAAGCCGCAAGCTTACTTTCGTATAGATTTGCCCAAACGCACCTATAGCCGCTATACCGCATCGTGCCCCTATAGTTTCGAGTTTCCGAACAACGCTGCCGTATCTGTTGACAGCAGCCGCAAAGCCGAGCCTTGCTGGGTGAATATAGACTACCCTACCCTGCGTGCCCGCATATACCTTAGCTACAAAAATGTAGATGGTAAAGATGCCATTAAAAAGCTGCTGGAAGATACCCGCTCTTTGGTATACAAACACACCGTAAAGGCCGATGATATTGGCGAAAAAGCCTTTATTGACGATAAGAAAAAGGTATACGGCAATATGTACGAAATTGGTGGCAACGCCGCATCAAACGTGCAATTTTTTGTTACCGACAGTACCCGCCATTTTCTTCGCGGGGCGCTATACTTTAACTGCCCACCCAATGCAGACTCGCTGGCACCCGTTATCAGCTACATAAAAGAAGATGTAGTAAAGATTATGGAAACAATGGAATGGAAGTAAGCTAAAACACGCTACGCTTTTGATACAACGCAACAAAAACACAGGCTGCAAGTATTACTACAGTTAGCACTAAGTATATAAAGTAAACCGGCAGTGGCTTGTTTAAAAATGGCACCAGCTTAACTATATGCCCTGTCATTTTTACGGTTTGCAAGGGCTCTTCAACAGGCGTATTTAGCTCACCATCTGCCAGCAAATCGTTAGCCTTTTCAACCGAATATAAATGCACATATACATGCACAATAGAGCCCATAGGTTGGCCATCTTCGCCTACCTCGGCGGGTTGTATCGTCGGATCAATATCGTGCTTTAACAGCAACTCCCTTATAGCGGCATAGTCAGCATAATCAACTGTAGCAATTATGGTATATGGGTTTTTAATACTCATATATTACAAGCTTGATAATGGTAGCTGTTTTCAGGCACAAAGTATAAACAAAAAAAAACCCTTTGGCTTCGCAACCAAGGGGATAGTTAATATTATGTGTTACTTAGAATTAGCTGGCTAACTCTAAAAAGTCTTGGTGCACAGAAATATAAACGCCATCGCTGGTGTCTACAGATTTGTTTGCCGGCTCTAACGTTACATATGGGGCCTCATCGGTAGCTACAACCGTGTAAGCTTGTTTGGTAATGGTATTAATTACCTTGTCTCCTACTTCAAATTTCATGCGTCAAAAGTATAGAATATTTTCAAAAAACAATTCTGCAAAAGCCCCGCTTTTTACCAATTTATAAACAGTTTGCGCAAAAAATACCAACACCCAAAAACAACAAAGCCCCTAAAAAGGGGCTTTGCATTATGAATTCTGCATTATGAATTTTGCATTCGGCTTACATCATGCCGCCCATTCCGCCGCCGCCCATAGGTGGCATTGCAGGGCCTTCTTCTTTAATGTCGGCAAGTACACACTCTGTAGTAAGTAACATACCGGCAATAGAAGCAGCATTTTCTAGCGCTACACGGCTAACCTTAGTTGGGTCAATAACACCTGCGGCGTATAGGTTTTCAAACACCTCGGTACGGGCGTTATAACCAAAGTCGGCTTTACCTTCGCGTATTTTTTGAACTATAATAGAACCTTCGCCACCGGCGTTAGCCACAATCTGGCGGATTGGCTCTTCAATAGCACGCTTAACAATAGCAATACCGTAGTTTTCGTCTTCATTAATACCTTTTAGTGTTTCTAAAGACTCTTGCGCACGGATGTAAGCAACACCACCTCCCGGAACGATGCCTTCTTCAACGGCAGCGCGGGTAGCGTGTAACGCATCGTCAACACGGTCTTTTTTCTCTTTCATTTCTACCTCGGTAGCGGCACCAACGTAAAGTACAGCCACACCGCCCGATAGTTTGGCAAGGCGTTCCTGTAGTTTTTCGCGGTCGTAATCGCTGGTAGTGTTTTCTATCTGGGCTTTTATCTGGCCTACACGCGCAGTAATATCGTCTTTAGCACCAGCACCGCCAATAATGGTAGTGTTGTCTTTATCAATAGTTACTTTCTCAGCATGGCCAAGGTATGATAGGTCTGCACTTTCCAGTTTAAAGCCGCGCTCTTCTGATATTAATGTACCACCGGTAAGTATGGCAATATCTTCAAGCATTGCTTTGCGGCGGTCGCCAAAGCCGGGGGCTTTAACGGCAGCAACTTTCAGCGAACCACGGATTTTGTTTACTACCAACGTAGCAAGGGCTTCGCCTTCCAAATCTTCAGAGATGATTAACAATGGGCGGCCGCTTTGTGCAACTTTCTCCAAAACAGGCAGAATCTCTTTCATTGTAGAGATTTTCTTGTCGTAGATTAAGATGTATGGGTTATCCAGTTCAGCTTGCATTTTGTCAGGGTTAGTAACAAAATACGCCGAGCTGTAGCCACGGTCAAACTGCATACCTTCAACCACCTCTACAGTAGTTTCAGTACCTTTAGCCTCTTCTACAGTAATAACGCCTTCTTTCTTTACTTTACGCATAGCATCGGCAATAAGCTTACCAATGAAAGGGTCGTTATTGGCTGATATAGTACCTACCTGCTCAATTTTATCGTAATCGTCGCCTACTTTTTGCGACATTTTTGCCAACGCGCCAACAACAGCCTCAACAGCTTTGTCAATACCGCGTTTCAAATCCATAGGGTTAGCGCCTGCAGCTACATTTTTTAAGCCTGCAGTAACAATAGCCTGAGCCAATACAGTAGCGGTGGTAGTACCATCGCCTGCAATATCAGCCGTTTTAGAGGCTACTTCTTTAAGCATTTGCGCGCCCATGTTCTCAACAGGGTTGGCAAGCTCAATTTCTTTAGCAACCGTTACACCGTCTTTAGTAATAGATGGTGAACCGTACTTTTTATCAATAATTACGTTACGTCCTTTAGGGCCCAACGTTACTTTTACGGCGTTAGCCAGTATGTCCACACCGCGTTTTAAAGCGTCGCGTGCTTCCAGGTTGAAGGTGATATCTTTAGCCATTTTTTTTAGCGTTTATTAGTTATTAATGAATATTCTGATGATTAAACGATAGCGAAAATATCAGATTCGCGCATTATAAGGTAATCTTTACCGTCTACAGTAATCTCAGTACCCGAGTATTTACCGTAAAGTATTTTGTCGCCGGCTTTAACAGTTAAAGGCTCATCTTTTTTACCGTTACCAACGGCAATTACAACACCGTGTTGTGGTTTTTCTTTAGCAGTATCAGGAATGTACAGGCCGCTGGCTGTTTTTTCTTCGGCGGCTGCAGGCTCAACCAGCACACGGTCGGCCAGGGGTTGAATGTTTACTTTTGACATATTCGTATTGTTTTGATGTATGGTTATACTTATTGTTATAAAACAACAAACGGTCGGCACATTTTATGCCAACCGTTGTTTCGGTATTTTTTTAAGACAATTTTTCAAAAACCATGACAAACCGTGTAGTGTGGTTTGTCAGTTTGGCAGCCTTATTGTGCTGGAGAAGTTGCCGGGGTTTCTGCAGGGGCTGCAGGAACATCAGTTTCAGCGGCACCGTCTTTAGCTAACGATTCTTTTTTAGCACCGGCAGTATCTGAGCCGATTACTGAAGCCATAATGGCTAAAACAATAAGGCCCGAAGCTAAACCCCAGGTTGCTTTTTCTAAAAAGTCAGAGGTGCGGCGAGCGCCAAACTGTTGGCTGGTAGCCTGGAAACCCGAAGCTAAACCACCACCTTTAGAGTTTTGCACCAACACTACTAATATTAGCAGGATGCAGATTATAAGTATAAGTACTGTTAAAATTGAAGCCATTTTTGTAAATTATTTTTAACTCTCTTTTTGTTTCAAAAATTCAATTTGGGCGGCAAAGTAAGTGCTTTTTTCGGTATTTAGCAAGCTTAATTTTTCGTAAATGCGTATTGCCTTGGGTATATTCCCTTGGGCCGCATAAACTTTTGCCAGGGTTTCGCTCACAATTTCCTCATCATCCATCATACTTTTTCTGGATGCGTTAGCAGGCGAAAAGAACTCTGCCTTTTGCGGAACTATGCGTGGCTCTGCAGCTATAAACTTATCTATCAGCTCGTTAGGGTTTGGTTTTTCAGTCTCTGCCTTTTGCTCTTTAGTAATTGCTTCGGCCTGGGGCACAGTGTGGTCTTTTATAAAATGCAGCCAGTCGCCAAACGAAAGGTTACTTGGCGGAGCCTCTAACTGCTTCGCCTCTGCCACCACTTTAGTTACCTCATGGGCAATTACAGCCTCTTCCTCTGTCTCAACAACAGATGCCGGTAGCGAGTGTTCTTCTTCTCTGGCAGGTTCGTTTGCCAGCAGGCTCAGGTAGTCAATTTCCGGCACAAATACAGGAAGGTTACCTTCTACTAGAGGCTCTGGTTTTACTTCTTCGGTAACAGGCTCTTCAATTTTGGCCTCATTTTCAAGAACAGGGCTTTCTTCAACTCTATCCGCTCTCCGCTCTCCGCTATCCTCACTAATAATGATAGGCTTAATAGCAGTTACCTTTAGTTCTTCAACTGCAGGCTCAACAGGTTTTTCCTCGGTAACGGGTTGCTCTACAACCAGTGGCATTTCAACCACAGGTTCTTCAACTATTGCATGGGTTTCAATAAGCAGCGCTTCTTCAATCTCCGGCTTACTCTCTTCTCTCCTCTCTTCTTTCTGCTCGCTAACTTCTTCTTTCTCTACTCTCCACTCTCCACTCTCGTGCTGATGTATTACCTCAAACAACCTTCTGCGGTCGGGTATGGCAGCCGCCACACGTTTAAGGGTTTTATCAAAGGTAATATCACCTTCGTTGTGCAGGGCTTTAACCAACAACACCTTTACCGACTGAAAATAGGGGTATCCGTTTTCTACCTCCCGCAACAGAGGAAGTGCATCGGCCATTGCCGATGCAGGGTTTTTAACCAACGCTATAAAGTCGTCTTTCTTCAATTTACCAGTTTATTACGGCCTTGTTAAATATATCCTGCACCAATTGGTTGTTTATGTCTTTTATCAAGTCAGATTCTACTGCATTTAAGGGTACACTTGATTGCCAGTCGGCAAAGCGCGAGAACGACTGCTCAAAATTTTTGGTATCGTCCAGCTTGTTTTCAAATTTTACCTGCACCGTTATGGTAAGCCTGTTTAATGCAGCGGTTTGGTTGCCTGTTACCGCAACAGGGGCAACGTTGTATGCCAATATATACCCTTCAAACTGCAAATCGCCATTGGCAGGCAGTAATGATAAACGCGTTTGCGATACAAAAAGGTCTTTCATAGCCTCGGTAAACGCCTGCGCCAGGGTAGGCTGCACAATGGTAGCGTTGTTGGTAAAGGTTTTTATAGATACCGACTTAGCCGCACCTGTAGAGCCCCCCGTAAACGATATGGTAGGCTTGCAGCTTACGCCCGCCATCACCACAAAAATTAATATATAAGCTAATTTTCTCATTTAGTGTTTTGAATTAATCTTTCCGTTGTCAGATTTCAACTTTCAGATTTACTCCAGATTATACTCCTTTATCTTCCTGTACAATGTCCGTTCTGATATGCCCAGTTCTTTAGCGGCATTGCGGCGGCGGCCTTTGTTTTTGTCCAGTGCACGCTTTATGAGTTCCAGCTCGCGCTCTTGTAATGATAGTGATTCTACTTCAATCTCCTTAGGCTGCTGCATAGGGTTGTTGTAGCTTACAGGCTGCTGCTGCCGTTGGGGCATTATCTCCAATGCGTTGTTATGCACCAAAGGCTCAATCTCATCGTGCAACTGATGTAGCAAGGCGGCATTGTCTTTTTGGTATTCAACATTGGTAGTGCCGTTTTGCAATAAGTCGGCTACCACTTTGCGCAGGTCGGCAATGTCGCGCTTCATATCAAACAACACTTTGTATAATATCTCCCGTTCCGATAAATCGGCCTGTGCCCCCTCCGGCTTATACAAAGCGGGCAGGTTACTAACGTTGTTATCGGGCAAATATTTCATTAGCACATCGGCGGTAACGTTGCGCTCTTTTTCCAATATCGAAACCTGTTCGGCTACGTTTTTAAGCTGGCGGATGTTACCTGGCCAGCGGTAGTTGGTAAGCACCGTTTGCGATTGGTCATCTAACCGCACCGACGGCATTTTGTATTTCTCGGCAAAGTCGGCCGCAAACTTGCGGAATATCAATGGGATATCCTCTTTACGCTCGCGTAGCGACGGAACAAAAATAGGCACCGTATTCAGGCGGTAGTAAAGGTCTTCCCTAAACTTGCCTTTAGCCACAGCATCAGGTATGTTTACGTTTGTAGCGGCTACCACGCGCACCTGTGTTTTTTGCACTTTTGATGAGCCTACGCGGATAAACTCGCCACTCTCTAACACCCTCAACAAGCGTACCTGCGTAAGCAACGGAAGCTCAGCCACCTCATCTAAAAAGATGGTACCTCCATCGGCCACTTCAAAGTACCCTTTGCGGGCCTCGTTAGCGCCGGTAAAAGAGCCTTTCTCGTGCCCAAACAGTTCAGAGTCTATAGTACCCTCGGGTATAGCACCACAGTTAACAGCAATAAAGCTGCTGTGCTTGCGCGGGCTTAAATTGTGTATGATTTTAGAAAACACCTCTTTACCTACCCCACTCTCGCCTGTTATCAGCACGCTCATATCGGTAGCTGCCACCTGGTAAGCTGTTTCCAAAGCACGGTCTAGCATGGGCGAGTTGCCCAAAATGCCAAACCGCTGTTTTATATCTTGAACTGTCATTATTTCTCCTTCTCAAATCCTTAACCAACTAAGGAATTAATGCAAAAATAAGAAAAATACACGACAGATTGGCAGGCTGTTCTTTATATTTATACCTTTGAAGGGTTTGTTAAACAGATAAACACAAACCGTTGGATACAATAGCCAAAAAAGGTTTTTCTACCGCTAAATATTCATACACTTTTACCTTTTTTACGGTTCTGCTACTCTGCTATTTTGCGTTTTTCTGGCAGTTAGATGCGATACCTGCCTTGTTATGGGATGAGAGCCGCCAGCTGGTTACCGCCCACGAAATGCTGCAAAACAACAATTACTGTGTTACATATTTTAATGGCGAACCCGATTTATGGAACTCAAAACCTCCATTGTTAATATGGCTCATAGCATTATCATATAAATTATTCGGGTTTAATTTAGCTGCTGCCAGGCTGCCGTCTGCTTTTAGCGGTGCTGTTTTATGTTGCTTTTTATACTTCATTTTTGCTGTTAAATACAAACGCCCCTGGCTGGGTTTGCTTATTGTAGCAATACTATGCTCTACACCCGGCTATGTAAGCCTACACGTAACACGCACTGCAGACTATGATGGGCTGCTGGTTTTATTTGTTTTCTTATTTTCTTACCATTTTTACAACTTTACAGAAACAGGAAGAGGCCGTTATATGTTATATACTGCTTTATTTTTTGCAGCTGGCGTTATGACCAAAGGCATTGCTGCATTGATTATTGCGCCCGGTATACTTCTGTATTTAATCATTCAAAAAAGGCTTGTTTTTGTTTTGCAAAACAGGTGGTTTTACATTTGGGGGTTTACAGCTTTAGCATTACCTGTTTTATATTACTTATACAGAGAATCACTATCTGTAGGCTACTTGCATGCTATTTCTGCTAACGAGCTGGGCGGGCGGTATAACAATGCATTAGAGGGCAACACTGGCGAGTGGTATTATTACTTTGTAAATTTTTGGGCCAAGGGACGTTTTTTGGCCGGCATGTTCTTATATATTCCATTTACCATTGTTGCCCTGGTATACAATGGGCCTTATAAAAAGCTGTCTTTATATTCTGTTATAATTAGTGTTTGCTACTTCACTACCCTGTCTATATCAAAAACAAAACTTTGGCATTACGATGCCCAGGCCTATCCATTTATGGTTATTACCATTGCTATTGGCATATATTACAGTATTGGCATTTTAAGTAAGAAAAACTTGGGCGGAAAACTAGGTATAGCCGTTATTGCATTAGCATTGGGCTACCTGGTAATACATGATGGGGTTAATAGCCTAAATGGTATGTTTAGTTATTACTATGGAGATTTGGTGAACTATGGTAATACATTTAACCAGCTTGAAAAAAACCACCCCAACATAAAAACAGTGCGTATTTATTATTGGGAGTATAACGGCTCTGCTTTGTTTTATGAAAAATACTACAGTAGTCGTGGTTTTAAAATAAAAACAGCCAGTGTGCCTGATAAAAATTTTGCTGAAAAAAGCCTGTATGCCCCTGGCGATACATTAATGATATGCAATAACACCCAATTAAATTATATAAAAACACATTACTCAACCCAAACAATTACCCAAAACCATGGTTGCGAGGTATTAGTGCTAAATTAATTAAAACACTAAAACTATATTAATTTAATAGGCCAGCAATAAAATATAGCATTTATTACTTCTACTATTTTCGGTGTCAAACCGTAATAACATAATAGTATATCTGCGTTTCTATTATTTGTATTGAAACATCAACAACCTCTTTATATTTAATTATTTTACTACTCAACTCTACTCCAAAGCATTACAGTAGGCCTTAAAGTATCTTCATTAATAACACGGGCATTAATCTCTATTTCATTTTCTCCTAACCATGTTATACTGACCAACCTTTTGGGAGAAAAATTACTATATAAGGTGTTTTCATCAACAATTTTATATAGCAATGTATTAGTTTTATTCATAGTTGTACGATAATAACCATCAGTAACTTTTTCTATAAACAAAGGAGACGAGCCTTTTTTGTTTGCCAGGCTATCGGGGTCAGAAACAACTGATTTTAATTCCCACTTACCTACAAACTTATCTTGCCCGTATACCTTGCCGGCAAACAAAACACCAAATAAAAATGTAAGGATGAATAGCTTTTTCATTTCACTGTAGTTTACTCCACACTATCGCCCAACAAAGTAGCGGCGGTGCAGCTATGCACTTTAACCATTACATAGTCGCCGGGCTGGTAGTCTTTTTTAGGGAAGATGATAACCTTGTTTTGGCTGTTGCGGCCGCTCAAATGCTCTTTTGATCGTTTAGAAAGACTTTCAACCAATACTTCAAATGTTTTGCCAACGTCTTTCTGGTTGCTGGCAAGGCTCATTTTTTGCTGCAGGTCTACAATCTCGGTCAATCGGCGGCCTTTAACATCTTCGGGCACATCGTCTTTAAACTTACGCTCGGCAAGGGTTTTGGGGCGTTCGCTGTACATAAACATGTAGGCAAAATCGTATTGTACCCAATCCATTAAGCTAAGGGTATCAGCGTGTTCCTCTTCTGTCTCGCTGCAAAAGCCTGCAATCACATCGGTAGAAATAGCACAATCGGGCACTATGGTACGTATGGCGTTTATTCGGTCCATATACCACTCGCGGGTATATCCGCGGTTCATCATTTCAAGTAAGCGGGTGTTACCACTTTGCACTGGCAGGTGAATGTAATTGCAAATATTGGGGTACTTAGCCATTACATGCAGCACATCATCGCCCATATCTTTTGGGTGCGATGTAGAAAAACGTACGCGCAGCTTAGGGTCTACCTGGGCCACTTTCTCCATCAGCTGGGCAAAGCTGGTAGAGCCTTCCAGCTCTTCGGCCGTAGGGTTGTATTTTTTCAATCCACCGCCTGTCCAAAGGTAGCTATCTACGTTTTGGCCAAGCAGGGTAACCTCGCGGTAGCCAAGGTTAAACAAGTCGCGGGCTTCGTTTACAATAGTCTCAGGGTCGCGGCTACGCTCGCGGCCACGGGTAAACGGCACTACGCAAAAGGCGCACATATTATCGCAACCACGGGTAATAGAAATAAAGGCCGTTATGCCATTGTTACCAAGGCGCACCGGGGTAATATCGGCATACGTCTCTTCTTTTGAAAGGAGAACGTTAACCGCTTTTTGGCCTGTTTCAACAATCTTCACAAGGTTGGGCAGGTCGCGGTAGGCATCGGGGCCCACAACAATATCAACCAATTGCTCTTCTTCAAGCAATTTAGCCTTTAAACGCTCGGCCATGCAACCCAGCACACCTACTACAAGGTCTGGGTTCTTTTTCTTTACTGATTTAAATTCATTCAGGCGGTTACGCACCCTTTGTTCGGCATTGTCGCGTATAGCGCAGGTGTTAACTAATATCAGGTCGGCCTCTTTAAAATCGCTAGTGGTGGTAAAACCATCATCAACCATAATAGAAGCCACAATCTCGCTATCAGAAAAATTCATCTGGCAGCCATAGCTCTCTAAAAAAATTTTTTTTCCTGCACCGGCTTTCGCTTCTACCATCACAGCCTCGCCCTGGCGACTCTCGTCAATAACTTTATTCAATGTTTCCATAAAAATTTTACCCTGTTTAGTGCCCGCCTATTCTAAATTAGTTTAGAGATAAAACACCCCTCGGCTGGTTAAAGGAGAGGGGTGGGATACGGGTATCAACATTGCAAAGTTAAAAAATTATGCCATATTGGCAGCGAAAATTGCATTAAAGGGCTGTAATTAGCGGCATATTACTGCATTGCCCACCAATAGCGGCAATGGTGGATAATGTAGCTGATAACTTAACAAAGGCTTGAACACATTATAGAAATCAATGTTTATACTTGCACCTGATTTTGAATAAACTCAATATAGTTGAATAAAGCATGGCTAAAAATTTAGTAATCGTCGAGTCTCCTGCCAAAGCCAAGACTATTGAAGGCTTTTTAGGGAAAGACTTTTTAGTAAAATCGAGTTACGGCCATGTTCGCGATTTGGTGAAGGAGGGTATGGGGATTGATATTGAGCACAACTTCACTCCTAAATACGAGGTATCGCCCGATAAAGTAAAGGTGATAGCCGAACTGAAGAAAGAAGCGAAGATTGCCGAAACTGTTTGGTTAGCATCCGATGAGGACCGCGAAGGGGAAGCCATATCGTGGCACTTATTTGAAACACTGAAATTAGACAAGAAGAATACCAAACGCATTGTTTTTCATGAAATTACCAAGCCTGCCATTTTAAAGGCTATTGAAAACCCGCGCGATATTGATTTGAATTTAGTTAATGCCCAGCAGGCGCGTCGTATACTTGACCGTTTGGTAGGTTTTGAAATTTCGCCTATCCTTTGGAAAAAGGTGCGCCCATCATTATCTGCCGGCCGTGTGCAATCTGTTGCCGTGCGGCTAATTGTAGAGCGAGAGCGAGAAATTAACAACCATAAATCATCATCGGCATACCGTGTGGTTGCCTTGTTTGCCACTGAGCAAAGCAATGGCAAAGCGGTACTTAAAGCCGAGTTGCCCGAGCGTTTTAAAACCAAAAAAGAGGCCCTGGCCTTTTTAGAAACCTGCAACGGCGCCAACTTTACCATTGGCAATCTGGAAACCAAACCAGCCAAAAAATCGCCGGCTGCACCGTTTACCACCTCTACCCTGCAACAGGAAGCATCGCGTAAGCTGGGCTTCTCAGTATCGCAAACCATGGTGGTGGCGCAAAAGCTGTACGAAAGCGGAAAGATAACCTATATGCGTACCGACTCGGTAAACCTGTCGGAAACCGCTGTGCAGGCCGCTAAAGACGAGATTACCAAAAGCTACGGCAAGCAATACTCTGAGCCACGCAAGTTTGCTACCAAAAGCAAAGGCGCGCAAGAGGCCCACGAAGCCATACGCCCCACGTATATGGAAAACCATACCGTTGACGGCGACAGCAGCGAACGCCGTTTGTACGACCTAATATGGAAACGTACCGTAGCATCGCAAATGGCCGATGCCCAATTGGAACGTACCACAGCTACCATCAACATATCTACCGATAAACGCACCTTTACCGCACAGGGCGAAGTATTGAAGTTTGACGGCTTTTTGAAGGTGTATATGGAAGGTACTGACGATGAAGGCGAGAGCGAAGGCGATGATAAAATGCTACCGCCAATTAAAATTGGCGAGGTGCTTACCCTTGATAACATTACCGCTACCGAGCGCTTTACCCAACACCCGCCACGCTATACCGAGGCCAGCCTGGTTAAAAAACTGGAGGAGCTTGGCATAGGCCGCCCGTCTACTTACGCCCCAACCATCTCTACCATCATCCGCAGAGAATATGTGGCTAAGGAGGAGCGCGAAGGCAAGCCCCGCGACTATAACAACCTGGTTCTAGCCAAAGGCAAGGTGAAGGAGGAAGTAAAAACGGAGAACACCGGAGCCGAGAAAAATAAATTATTCCCTACTGATATTGGCACTGTTGTTACCGACTTTTTGGTGCAATACTTTGGCGATATTTTAGACTACAACTTTACCGCTAAGGTAGAGCTTGAGTTTGACGAGATTGCCGATGGCGCTACCAAATGGGAGAAAATGCTGAAAGATTTTTACCACCCTTTCCATAAAGAGGTGGAGAAAACAGCAGAAGTAGCCGAACGCCCCGCCGGTGAGCGTATGTTAGGCGACGACCCTGCCACTGGCCTGTCTGTTAGCGTGCGCATAGGCCGCTACGGCCCGTTTGTGCAAATAGGCCCTACTGCTGCCGAAGGCGAAGAAAAGCCTAAATATGCAAGCCTGCGTAAAGACCAACGCCTGGAAACTATTACGTTTGAAGAGGCTATGGAACTGTTCCGCCTGCCGCGTGTTGTTGGGCAGTACGAAGATATGGACATGAAGGTGGCTATTGGTAAGTTTGGCCCATATGTGCAGCACAACAAGGCGTTTTACTCGTTGCCTAAAACCGACGACCCGTATACTGTTAATGAAGAGCGCGCTATTGAAATTATTGAAGCCAAACGCAAAGCCGACCGCGAGAAGGTGATTAAAACCTTTGCCGAAGCGCCCGATTTGCAGGTACTTAATGGCCGCTGGGGCCCATACATTGCCGTAGGTAAAGAGAATTATAAAATTCCAAAAGATAAGGACGCTGCTACACTTACGCTGGAAGAGTGCCAGGCCCTTATTGCCGCACAGGCCGATGCCCCTAAGAAGAA
>CAMBQF010000036.1 GCA_945869825.1 Chitinophaga pinensis
TTGATACGCGCCAATGCCGCGTAGTATACCCATTGATATTAGTACAACGCCCACCACAATACCCATGGTTTCGCCTATCATTATACCATAGTCAGTGGTGAGTAAAAATATGCCCAAACCAATGTAAATTAATGACATAAAGGCGCTAAAAATAGCGAGCGCCAAGGAATATGAAAATCTTTTTGCCATACAAATTTTGCAAGATGCGAATATAACAAAATACCTTGTGCGCCCGCCTTGTTAATGTTACTATTGTTTAAAGCTAATAGGCACCGCTAAAATTACGGGTACAGCGTGGCCATCCTGCATGCCGGGGTTCCAGTTGGGCATAGATTTTACGGCGTTTACCGCTACTTTCTTAAGCACATCGTACGGCCCGCGCACGGCTTCTACGTTAGATATGGTACCATCGGCCCCAACAATAAACTGCACATACACGGTGCCGGTAAGGCCCATATCGGCCCACTGGTTGTTTTTGTGCGCCTGTCCGGCAATAAACTTCATCATGGCCGGTTCGCCCCCGGGGAAGGTAGGCATGTTTTGCACTATGCGCAGGGGCTCCATAGTTTTTACGGGTTTATAGCTGCCTGTAGTGTCAGTGCCTTCTATACCAATAATATCAAGAGAATCTAACGGGCGTTTTTCACCATCCTGATCAATTGGCCCAATGGCTTTGTCGGGGTCAAACTTTTTGTCCAGTTTTTGTAGTTCGCCGTTGCTTGAATAGTCGGGCACTGTCTGGCTTTCAGCCGGTGTTACTTTTTTCTGTGGGTTGTCAGGTTCAACCTTTTTCACCTCGGGCGGCACTACAATATCGATAATTTTAACACTATCGTTTTTGTCAATTTTTGGGGGTTCAACAGCCCCTGCAGGCCGTGTTACTAAAAAAAGGAATATACCAACTACAACAGACGAAAAGAGCAGTGCCCTAAGCATATTGTCGTGGTAGCTTTTGCGTATTACATACGCACCATAGTTTTGGTTCCTGTTTTCAAAAACCAGGTCGTCAAAACTCTTAAAATTGTTTGTGAGCATTTTCATAAGCTTTATGTTTTTGTTCTATAACGCCGTGTAGTTAGTTTAGTGTACATTTTATTGCCTACAATTAACTGTCTTTATCGGGGATG
The DNA here is from genome assembly GCA_945869825.1 of Chitinophaga pinensis. GTDB lineage: Bacteria > Bacteroidota > Bacteroidia > CAMBQF01 > CAMBQF01 > CAMBQF01. The sequence goes on from CAMBQF010000036.1 coordinate 1,128, forward strand.
TTGTTATCGGTATTTTTCCATAATCTGTTGTTGTAATACACTGTAATAGTGTTTGTTAAATGGCACACATAAATTGGGGTTTATCGGAAAAAAGAGCCGAATATTAATTCAGAATGCAAAATTCAAAATGCATAATTGGTAATCTACATCCTGATTAATATCATAAAACGGATGCCGTATATATTTCTACCTTTGCTGTATCTAACATAATAGTATGAGCGAAGTAGTAGTAAAAGACTGCAACGGAACGGTTTTGCAAGATGGTGACTCTGTAACCCTGACTAAAGATTTAAAGCTAAGGGGTTCTTCAACCGTTATAAAACGCGGTACGCTGGTTAAAAACATTAAGCTTACCGGCGATGCGCAAGAGATTGACTGCCGCGTAAATAAAATGGATATTGTACTTAGGGCTGAGTTTTTGAAGAAAGCGTAGTTAGCTGCTAGCTTGTAGCTGCTAGCTAATAGGTGGCAGCATATAGTTTTTATTTTGCCTAAAGTGGATAAAGGTTGCCGTAAGGGCAATTAAATAGGGCAGGGTATTGGCTAAAACAAACACATCGCCAAAGCTTTTGTAGAGTAAGGCACCTGCATATACAGCCGGCGCACCCATCCAGGCCAATGCGCTGTACCATGGGTTGTTGTATACACGTGGTTGGTTGTTGTAGAATAAGGTTGCAGATAGCAGGCAGAATATGCCGGCATTAACCAATGCCATAAAAATTACGAACGTAATTATAAAATCGGCTGTTATCCATTCGCTTTCGAAGTCTTCATTAGCTATAACAATACAGGCTATTGTATTGCCCAGCATTACCAATGCTGCGGGGTATAAAGCTGCGTATTTATAGTATTTACCAAGCATATTTAGCCTATTTTCTAATCGTTTTATAAAACGCTATTCAACCACTATGTCATACTTATCCAATAGCCCCACAATGCCCGCGGTAGAGAATTTAGCCTTTTTTATGTGGTTAAATTCAGGGTCTAAACTGTAGTGGAAAGAGGAGCGGAGGTCGGCTTTTTCCAGTATGGTATTTTCAAAAACAGCCCCGTTAAAGTCACAGTTGTCAAACACCGCAGCGGTAAGGTCGGCCTGGGTAAAGTCTACCTCTTGTAGGTTGCAGTTGGTAAAGCGTGTGCCCTTTATTTTCAGGTTATAGAACGATGCAATATTCAGCAGGCAATTATCAAAGCTAAACTCAAGCAAAAAAGCATTGCAATACCCAAACTGTAAGCCCATCAATTTACAACCTTTAAAAGCCACTGTTTTTAATGCTGTGCTGTTAAGTTTAGCCATGCTTATATCGCAGTTTTCAAATGTGCAATCTATAAAGCCGTAGCCCGATAAATCAGCATTAGCCAGGTTACAATTGCTAAAGGTGCAGTTTTCGTACTCGCCGTTTTCCAAAGGTTCTTTGGTAAAGTCAACGCCTTTAAACGTTTGGTCTTCTACTATCGCTTTCCTCATCAGTTTAGCTCTTTTAGCATTACACAATTGGTGTAGGTATTATCTTCCATGGGGAAGAGCACTGTGCCCAGCTCTTTATACCCCTGGCGTGCATAAAAAGCAATGGCGTGGGGGTTGTCTTGCCATACTTCCAGCCAAAGTTGTTTATGCCCTTGGGTGGCTATGGTTTTTTCAACCTGCTTAACCAAATTATAGCCAATGCCTTTGCCAACAAACAGGTTTAACACATACAGCTTGCTAAGTTCGGGGGCGGCAATGCTGCCAATTGGGCAAACGGTATCAAAATTAATTTCGGCGGTGCCTACAATGTTGCCTTTGTAAGTAGCTACGATAAGGCTTTGCGGGTAGCGGGCTATTTTATCTTCAATATAATTTACAGAAAAACGCTGAACAATAAAGTTGGCAAACTCGTTAGTAACCCCATCAACCCCATAGGTGGTTATGTATACTGTTTGAAAGAGTATAGACAACCGCAAGGCATCGGGCGCAAGGGCATAACGGTAGTTAATTTCGTGTTCCATGTAAGGGTGCTAAGGTAAATATAGTAGCTTTGATATAAACCATTTTTGATATGAAATTAGTGTTAGTAGCGGCCTTGGCCTTGTTGGTTGTAGCATTTAAACCAATGGCAGATAAGCCTGTGGTAGACAAAACCGAAGCCCAAAAAGCCTACCTGTTTTTAAACAAGGTGCGCGCCAATATTGGCCCGTATATCAAAGAACTAAAGCTGCCCGCTGATATTAAAATAAACAGCAAGCCCCTGGCGTGGAACGATACCCTTGCCCGCGTGGCCGAAACCAAGGCGCTGGATATGGCTACCCGCAACTATTTTGGCCATGTTGATGCCGAGGGCAACGGCATGAACTTTTACATAAACAAGGCCGGCTACAAGCTAAAAGAGTACCAGCTAAAAACCAAAAGGCAAAACTCGTACGAGTCAATATCTGCCGGGCAAGAGGATGGCGAGGCTGTTGTCCGCGACCTGATAATTGATGTATGGGATACTAACCTGGGCCACCGCAAACACCTGCTGGGTATGGATGGCTGGGCCTCTACAACTGATATTGGCATTGGCTTTGTGCGCGGTACCGATAAAAACGAGTATACCACTTATGTAAGCATACTTATAGCCACCCACTAGCTACAGCACCAACTCGGTAAACAGCCTGTTGGCCGTTTGTTCCAGGTCGGTGGTCATGCCCGGGTGGGGGCGCGATGTTTGTATGGCCGAACTGCGCACCGCCGTTAGCCAGCGGAAACGTGACGGTATATCAAGCTGGGCAATAGGCCCGCAGTTGGCGGCACCCATGGCTATCTTCTCAAACGATTCTAAGTTCTTCTTTACCTGCGCAATATCCAACTCTGTAGAAAATGCGCCCAGGCGCTCCTCGTTCAGTTGGTATAAAACGGTAATGTATTTTTGCCTTTTGCAAAACAAAACCACGCCTACGTTCAAAAACTCCTCGCGCTCTACTACTGGCAAAACGCGAATTACGGCATACTCATATAAGTGTTGCTCTTGCATTTTGCGCTTCGGTTATAAATAGTTGCGAGTGGGCCAACCGAGTGGTTAAAAACCGGTAGTACACCTCTTTTATCTCTTCGGGGTTTTCTTCTACATCGTCCCAGTGCAGCCAGTCTTGGGGAATTAAGTCTACAATGGCCCGCAGCTTTTCGTCAGTCAGCAGTGCTTTAAACTCTGCATCCACTTCGGCCAACAGGTTTGCCTGTGGCAGCAGCACATGGTCTTTTATCAGCGTGAAGGGGCTTTGGGCGTGCTTTTCCCAGGTTGTCCACGTATGGTGAAAGTATAGCGCCGCGCCGTGGTCTATCAGCCACAACTCCTTATGCCACATCAGCATATTGGTGTTTTTAAATGTGCGGTCTATATTGGTAATAAAGGCATCTAACCATACTATTGCCGATGCCATCTTGGCGTCGACAGTGGTAACTACAGGGTCGAAAGTTATGGCGCCCGACAAAAAGTGAAGCGCCAGGTTCAAGCCCTTGCTGCCTTTCAGCAAATCCTGAATCTCCTCGTCGCCCTCAGTTTGCCCAAAAGCTTCGTCAAGGTTGGCAAACACCAGCTCGGGGATTCTTAGGCCCAGCGCACGGGCAATTTCGCCACCCAGCAGCTCGGCAATAAGCGCCTTAGGGCCATGGCCATTACCTCGAAATTTAAGCACATACTTAAACCCATCGTCAGCCTCGGCTAACGCGGGCAACGACCCCCCCTCGCGCAACGGCTGTATATAGCGGGTAACGTTTACGGTACGTAATTCAGAAACAGTGCTCATCATAATTCGTTGCCAAATGTAGTAAAACAAAAGCCCATGTTTTTTAGGGGCATAATATTAGTGAACCATTTTAAGCCCGTAAGAGAGGATTGATTAGCATGGAAACAATATTGTATTAACGATATGCTAATATATCGGTCTGTAGATAAGCATATTTTTGCTTTATGAAAAAAGCGTTCCTATTTATTCTAGCTATTGCGGTTCTTACTATCAGTGTTAATGCACAAGTAAATTGCAATGCAACCGCCCCAACAGTTGCCCTACAACAACAAATACCGTTGGTTTGCCCAGGCAATACCACTCAGGCCCCGGTAATAGTTAACCCAGGCACTGTGCTGCCAAATCTGGAATATATAATAGTCAACCAAAGTAATCAATATGCTGGCTCTCCTGCTATTGTAGGTACTTCAGCTGATGGTAATGTAGATTTTTCTACTCTTACTGGTGTCCAAACCGGTGATAGAATTTGTCTTGTGCCCGTTAGGTACGATTTGCCACAGTTGAGTAGCCTTATAGATGATTTGCTAACTGGTACAACAGGTATTGTAACCTGCTGCCAGATTGTAAGTGCCCAGCTTCCTAATTTTTGCGATAACTTAAATGCAGTAGGGCTTTATTCAGGTGCCGACGTTACAGGCCTTGACGATGCTATAGCATTGGTTAACGTGTTTGATCCCGGCACCCAAACAATTCCTAATTTTATTGCTACTATAAACACAGTAAACAGTTACGGCGGTATTTTGCCTACTGAATGTGGCAGCGGTTATATGCCTATTTGTTATGCAGTAGACACAGCACAGCGCTTTTGTTACGATTATGGTATCCGTCTGGATTTTGAAACGGAGCCTGTTTCAACAGTAGGTGGTTCAGACGGAATAGCTGTTGTAATTCCTATTACTGGTGTTCCCCCGTATAATTTTTTGTGGCAAAATAACTCAACTAACGATACAATTACAGGCCTTGCAACCGGAACCTATTCTGTAACTGTTACAGATGCCGATGGATGCACAGGTCAAGGGAGCGTTTTTGTGCCAGATATATGCACCAATATTAACTCAGGCGCATACACATCTAACGTTACTTGCAATGGGGCAAACAATGGTTTTATGTTTATACAACCTACTGGCGGTTTACAGCCCTATATAATTAGTTGGTTTGGTGGTACAGATGTTGATACGCTAACAGAAAACCAATCAGGTTACAAAACTAACCTAGGGCCTGGTAGCTACCAATTTACACTTACAGATGCAAATGGCTGTTTGGTTCAATATTCAGAACAAATTGCCCAGCCAACCGCTGTTGTAGTAAATGCAACTGTTAATTCGCAAAACATTAACGCAAATGCTAGTGAGGTATTTACGGGTAATGTAACATCTGCTACAGGAGGTACCGGCAGCTATTTTTACAATTGGAATTTTGGCGATGGTTCCATAGGCAATGGCATACAGGTTAGCCACTACTATCAACAAGCTGGTATATATACTGCCAGGGTTGTTGCAACAGACCAGAGCGCCTGCAAGGATACTGTGCAATGGCAGGTAACCGTAACGGGCACAAGCGCAGTAACAGAAAATGGCGTGCCCACGTTTAAAATTTACCCCAACCCTGTTAACGATAGGTTGTGGGTTACCCTACCCGAAAATTCTGCTGTAACTATTATTGATGTTAGTGGCAGGGTGGTTTTGTCTACGCAGGTTAAAGAGGGTTCTATTGCAGTACAAAACTTACAGCCTGGAATGTATTTTACCCGCTATAAAAACAGTAATTTGCCTTTTATCAAAGAATAATTTATAACTATTGGATAATGAGAAATTTTGTACTAGTCTGTTGTATATTAACAACATTGCTAAGCTTTGGCCAAGGTTCGGAAAAGGCAATTGACTTTCAAATTAACAGCAATGGCAACAATAATATTAACTTAGGGAATATTGATTTAAGCACAGGCAATTTTACAGTTGAAATGTGGCTTAATATATTCCCATCTACCCCGTCGCCCAATTGGAATGACCCATCTATTTTTTCAAATAAAGATTGGGATAACGGCACTAATACCGGGTTAGTAGTTAATGTTAAAAGCGACGGTGCAATTAATATCAATTTTAAAGGGGAATCGGGTACAAGGGTTGATATGGATGCTGCCCCGGTAGTTGTTAATAAAGGATGGTTCCACTTTGCAGCGACATTTGACAGGCAAGGGGAAATGAAAGCGTATGTTAATGGGGTATTGTTTAATTCGGCCGATATTTCTACTGCAACAGGTACTTTAATGGGTGCAAACCCATGGCGGTTAGGGCAAGACGGTACAGGCAATTATGAACCTAAATTTAATGGCCAAATTGATGAAGTGCGCATTTGGAATGGTGTACGTTCTGCTACCGAAATAAGAACCTACATGTGCAAAAAAGTTACAGGTTCAGAAAATAACCTGCGAGGGGCTTGGAATTTAAATGAAGCAAGCGGAAATACAATTAATGACCTATCGCCTAATAATAACGATGGAACGTTAGAAAATGGTGTAACGGGCTCTCGCATTCTATCTGGCGCAGCCATAGGCGATGAAAGCGCATTCAGTTATCCATCTGACTGGGCAAATACTACTGTTTCCATTTCAGATGCCAATCAAGGTAGTGTAGACGTAAACATAAATAGTGGAAACCCTGATGGTTGCCATGTGTATAAAATAAATTCAGCGCCGGTAAATAATTCAGGGGCCGATTTGTTAACTAATGCTAACCGTTACTTTGGTGTTTTTGTAGCAGGTGGTTCAGCACCGCAATACACAGCAACATTTAACTACAGTAACTACCCCGATGCAAATACAAACGAAACTGTTTTAGAGGTTGCTACCCGTACCGGAAATAATGCCTTTTTATGGACAAGGGCAATTAATGTCCCTAACTACTCATTCAACCGTTTAGCAGTTGGTAATATTGGCGGCAATAGAGAATTTATTTGGGCTAAAAACAACAATACCACTTGCAACGAACCAACCCTTTTAACACAAACAACGGCTACAACAAATACATCAACTATTGATTGGCAAACAGGTGGCGCTACTCATTGGAATACCATTTGGGGTAATCAGGGTTTTGAACCGTCAACTGGAAATTATACCGGGTTTACTACTCAAAAACCGGTTGTAATAGCAGGCTTAACAGATGGTAATTATTACGACTTTTATGTACAGGATACCTGTTCCGGAACTGCCAGCCGCTGGGTAGGCCCATTCCGTTTTCAGCCTGTTACGTGTCAACTTGCCTCCAATTTAACGGTACCTAATGTTACAGGATCGTCAGCTACACTTACTTGGGATGCTAATAATGCCGATAGTTGGCTATTGGAATGGGGCCCGTTTGGTTTTCCTTTAGGAGTGGGCATTACGGCTACATTAGATACTAATTACTATATAATTAACGGCCTGGCGCAACAAACAAGCTATGAATTTTATATTTACAGCATTTGTGGTGGGTCGCAAACAAGCGCCGTAGGCCCTAAATCCTTTACTACAATCTTAAATAGCGTTGGCGAAAAGAATCCTGTATCGTTCTCACTATTTCCTAACCCAACGTATGACGGTGCTTTTACTATCAATAGCACGCTAAAAATTAAAGCCATACAATTAATAAATGCTTTAGGGCAAACTATTCCTATTCAGCTAAACCCAAACAATGTTGTTGAGGCAGGCATTTTAGCTAAAGGCATATATTTTGTTACTGTTGAATTTGTTAATGGAACAAGGAGTACCACTAAGTTATTTAAGTAGCTTTATGTAATACTAAATAGCTTTTTGGTTTTTAAGATATGTTCTAACCCTTCTTGATTGTCCCCTGAATTTTTAAGCATATTAATAATCTTATTTGTTTAATGGTTATTAGTAATACAACCTAATATTGGGAATCTCATTTCTTCAGCGTGCCTATTTAATTATTTAGGTATTGGGTATACTTTTTAAATATGCATACTTTTCGTTAGCTTAGCTAAGTTAAATCGCTCGCTCATGAAAAAACTGCTACTCACGTTTATTTTAATCTTTTGTATTAGTACCCAATCTTTTAGCCAATGTGCGGAAAACCCGCAGCCTAAGGTGCTGCTGGTGGGCGACTCTTGGGCGTTTTTTATGAGTGTTGACCAAACCATCAACACCGTATTCAGCAAGTGGGGCCACAGCGATTGTACGTTTTATACTAACCTTACGCTGGCCGAAAACGGTGCCGAAACGGATGATTTTTTAACGCCCGCCAAGCAAAACGAGATTTTGGCTAAGCTGGATGAATACCCATCTATTGAGTTTATACACCTGAGCATTGGCGGCAACGATGCCCTGGGCGACTGGAACATAAGCTACACGCAGGAGCAAACGGATACGCTGATTGAAGATATATCGCAACGGTTGCTGGATGTGATTTCGTTTATTAAAAACGCCCGCCCTAATATTAAAATATTTTGGAGCGGCTACGTATACCCCAACTTTGGCGAGGTGATAGAAACATCGGTTTTAGGCGAAAACCACCCGTTTTTTGGCACCTGGGATGGTATGGGCCAGCCTACCTTTCAGCAGATAAATGATATTTTAAATGTGTTCTCTCACCGTGCCGAGGTGTATGCCGACACAACAGACAATGTAGATTATGTTAGCTGCCCCGGTTTGTTGCAATATACCTTTGGCCAGCCCGACCCGCTGGGGGTTTTGCCGGCCGGATCGTACCCTGCGTTTACGCAGCCTTTGCCCTTTGGCGACCCATCGTACCCATCGCCTAAAGAGTCGATGCGCGACTATGGCATTACCAAAGATTGTTTCCACCTTTCGCCCAAGGGTTACCGCGATTTTATTGGCTACCATACCCAAAAATATTACCACAAAGCGCTGATGCACGATTTTTATGCAGTAGCCGATTCTGTACCCCTAAATGGGTCGCTAAGCGCCAACGGCAGCGTGTCGGAGCTGTTGCGTATGGGCGAATTGAATAGTGGCAACTACGCATCGGTGCTTACATTTAACTTAGCCACCCTGGCCGATACAGGCATTGCTAAAGCGTCAATCTTTATCCGCCGCGAAGAGCTGGCGGGCGAAACGCCTATAAACAGCGCTATGCAGGTGAAAATAAAGGCCGGGTATTTTGGCAGTAGCATTGCGTTAGAAACGGCCGATTTGCTGGCTCAGCCATCGGCACAGGGTACGCCATGCATATTTGGCACCAATCAGAATGACGGAGATTGGGTAAGGCTGGAGCTGCCCGATTATTTTTACCCTTACCTGCAGGCGGGCAATTGGGTGCAGTTTATTTTAGAGGCGCCTACGGCTACTTCAGGGTCGGTACTGTTTAGCAACGGTAGTACTGAGCCCGATTTTTCCCCGGTGCTTGATATTACCTACGGCCCAAAAACGGTAGGTGTGGCTGAGGTTAAGAATGATGTGTTGGTTGATGTATATCCCAACCCAACAACAGGGCAATTAAATTTTAATAGCAATTTACCTTTGGCTAACTGTGTTGTTCAGCTGCACGATATTACCGGCAGGTTGATGTTAAGTACAGTACTTACGGCAAATAATCTTGATATAGCTACTCTTCCGGCAGGTGTTTACTCATTGCAGGTAATAGCTGCGAAGGGTGTTTTCAATAAGAAGATTGTAAAGAATTAAGCTAAAAAAAAGCCCCTGATTTCTCAGAGGCTTTTGTACCCAGGACGGGACTTGAACCCGTACATCCTCAACAGATACAGGATTTTAAGTCCTGCGTGTCTACCAATTCCACCACCCGGGCGAATTCTTTTTTAAATAACAAACCCTCTTTTGTAAGAGGGCTTTGTTGTGAGCGAAAGACGAGATTCGAACTCGCGACCCCCACCTTGGCAAGGTGGTGCTCTACCAACTGAGCTACTTTCGCTTGAAAGTGGGCTGCAAAAGTAAACAAAATTTTAAAAGAGCAAAATGTTAAGCGAAAATTTTTTTGCTTAGAACATTTTTTCTGCAAATTTCTCTGATACTTTTTCTGATGTAAGGTGTTTTAAAGCATCGGGTGCTACGCAGCTGTTGTCGCCATAATCAACCTCTACTTTGCCAATTTTTTCAGCTATTACAAGGGCACGGCTGTTTAACCATTTGCTGTGGCTGCCAATGGCCATAAGGGCAGTATTCATGGCATCTTTCACAAAATTTTCTTCGGCCTGTAAATTTTTCTCAATAATCTCCAGGTACGGCTCAAAATATTCGTCGGGTAGCACCGTGTTGGCCTTGCAAATGGCTACTATACCTAAGTAACCGCAGCGGCGCAGATGGTTATTTGGGCTTTGGGCCCAGTCTTCTGATAGTTCTATCAAAAATGGAACATGGGGCAGCAAATTAGAGCCTATAGAGTACGAAATCATCCAGGCATCCTGGTTCATAATCCATTTTTCCAGTTCGTTACGGGTAATAACAGCCGGGTCGGCTATTAACGTAGCCAGTATACGGGTATCGTAGTAAGCCTCATCCCAAAGCTCAAGCGCCAGGGCATGGTCTTTACCAATTTTTTTAGCCAGCGCCTTAAGCTTGGTCATGCCCAGGCCAAAAGATTTAACCCCAGTACGTTCGGCGGCACGTATGCCACGTTCGTCTTTATTGTCTTGCAACCACTGTAGTACCTCTTTCTTTGTCATAGCTCTATTTCTTAACAGGGGGTAATAATAAATATTTTTTTGTGAGGTAAAAGTATGTAAAGGTTTTTATATTTATGTTTTTTATTAGATTGGTTGATAATGAACAGACTAATTACACTTGCCTTGCTTTTGAGTGTAACCCACGCAATAACGATGTTTACATGATGATGCTATTCAACGTAAATTATAAATTTGGCAGTACCAAGGGTGCGCCACGCTTTTTCTCAACATTTTAACCCCGCATACCCTTTATTTAGCGAAAAATTAATGGCAAATTTTGACCAAAAGTCATATATTTGCTTTCTAATAGGGTTTTGAGTATGAAAAAATATCTTCTTATAGCGGCTGTAGTGCTTGGTTTTATGCCAGCGCAAGCTCAGCGTTTCAGGGGGTTAATGCAGTTAGAGGCAAGGCTGGGTTTCGGCACTTCTAACACATTATCTGAACTGGGCGGTGCCAACCGAATTGGTACCCACTTTTACAGGGATTATGAAATTGTTATGACACGCCCTGCAGTGCATCTTGGCGTGCGTTACTATATTCCTGAATCTCGTTGGGCTGGCACATTCAATCTTGTGTATGCCCGTGTAGCCGGTAGGGATAACTTAACAACAGATATTTACCGCCAAAACCGTAACCTGAATTTCCGCTCGTATATCTTTGAGTTTTCAGTTCAGGGCGAGTATTATTTCCGCAAAAAACAAGCTGGTGCACGTTATTCAATCCGCGAGGTTGTAGGGTCTAAGCAGGTAAATATGGACTGGTACCTTTTTGCAGGTATTGGTGGTTTCTTTTTTAACCCCAAAGGCCAGTACAATGGTAACTGGTATGCTCTGCAACCTTTGCATACCGAGGGGCAAACACTATTGCCAACACGTAAAAAATATTCACGCTTTAGTGGCTGTATACCCATCGGTTTAGGTGGTAAATACGGTATCAACAACCAGATAAGCGTTGGCTTTGAAGCCGGTTTCCGCTACACATTTACCGATTATCTGGATGATGTAAGCACTACCTATGTTGATCCTGCTGTGCTTTTAAGCGCTAGCAATGGCCAGCTATCGGCAAACCTTGCCGACCCTAGCCTTGGCACTGTGAACGGCCAAACAGGTGTTGGCGAGCAACGTGGCGACCCCAGAAATAAAGATGTTTACATGATGCTTTTATTCAATGTAAACTATAAGCTTACAGACGCTCGTGGGCGCCTTCCGAAATTTTTCTCGTGGGCAAGCCGCTTTTAGTGCTAACTATTTTCAACTTTTTTGCGTTTAGGTTATTAATGAGAAAGTTTGCTTGCTCAATTATACTTGTATTATTTGCGCTATCGCTACAGGCACAGCGCTCTCAAGTGGGTCTTGTTGGCGGTGTTACCTACTATATAGGCGACCTAAACCCTAATAAGCAGTTTTTCCTGGTAAAACCTGCTGGGGGTATTTTCTACCGTTACAACCTAAACCCGCGCATGTCGGTTAGGGGTAATATTATATACGGTGGCATAGAGGGAGATGACTCAAAGTCGAAAGACACATTTGCCCTAAACCGTAACCTTAGCTTTAAATCTATGTTGCTTGAGTTTTCAGGCTACTTTGAGTTTAATTTTTTTAATTATGTACTGGGCGACCCATCGTACCCCTTTACGCCTTATGTTTTTGCGGGCGCATCAATATTTCGCTTTAACCCCAAGGCCGAATTAAACGGTAGCGATTTTGCTTTGCAGCCACTGGGTACCGAAGGGCAAGGCACTACCGCTTACCCCGACAGGAAAAAATACTCGCTGGTAAACCCATCCGTATTATTTGGTGTGGGCTTAAAGTGGAATGTGTTCCGCGGGTTTGGTATGGGCTTAGAGTGGGGTATGCGCCGCACCTTTACTGATTATCTGGATGATGTAAGCAAAACCTACGCTGATGTAGCTGCAGTATCGGCAGAGAATGGTCCTGACGCAGCAGACTTATCTGACCGCTCTGTGGACCCCGGCACCAATACTGACCGCCAACGGGGCAACTCTAAAACAAATGATTGGTTTTCGTTTGCAGGTTTATCTCTTACATTTAATATTAAAGGCAAGCAATCGCAGTGCCCTGCATACCCTAATCATTAATAAGTACATTTTTTAAGGTGGCAGAAAAACTAATTGATCAAGTAGTAAAAGATAAAGTACCCACCCACGTGGCAGTTATAATGGATGGCAATGGCCGCTGGGCTAAACAGCGGGGCATGATGCGTGTGCTGGGCCATAAAAATGCAATTAAAGCTGTTAGGGATACTGTAGAAGCAGCTGCCGAACTGGGTGTTAAGCACCTTACCATGTATGCCTTTTCCACTGAGAATTGGAACAGGCCTAAAACAGAGGTTGATGCCCTTATGGACCTTTTGGTTTCTACCATACAGGGCGAGGTTAAAACCCTTAACCAGAATAAGATTAAGCTAAACGCCATTGGCGATATTGACAGCCTGCCGGCTAAAACCCGCAAAGAGCTGCTAAAGGCCATAGACGATACTGCCGGTAATAACCACATGACATTGCACCTAGCCCTCAGCTATAGCGGCCGTAGCGAGATTATGCGGGCCATAAAGAACATGGTGTTTGACCTGGAGCAAAATAAAATAGACCGCTCTGCGTTAAGTGATGATACCTTTGCGCAGTACCTTTACACTGCCGGTATACCCGACCCTGAGCTGCTTATACGCACCAGCGGAGAGCACAGGATTAGCAACTTTTTGCTTTGGCAAATGGCGTATACTGAGTTTTATTTTACAGAAAAGCTGTGGCCCGACTTTAGGAAAAACGATTTTTTTGAAGCAGTTATAGATTACCAATCGCGCGAAAGGCGCTTTGGCAAAACTGGTGAACAACTAGCTGTTAAAGCTAAAAAATAAATACCACACCCATGCAACATACCATACTACTATGGTTGTTGCCTTTGTTTATTGCAGTACCCGCTTTGCAGGCCGATGCCCAAACGCCTGTTTATTCATTAAAATATTTTGCTCCGGATACGGGGTAGTAAACAGCCTATATTGCCTGTAACCGTGGCAATTCCACGTTATAATAGGCCATGATATTAAATAAAGCGTATTTTTGCAATATTTTTAAAAATTCTGCGTTTACCTAAACCGTAAAAGCATAGGAACATAAGCCAAAGAGTGAAGAAATTATATAAAGTGCCAAAGCATTTAAAAACAATTGTTTTAGGCCTGTCGTTAGTATTTACCCTGGGCCTTAATGCCCAAATTACCATAGGTGGCGACTCTATCAAAATAGATTATGCCAGCCCTACTGAATATGAGATAGCTGCTATTACTGTTGATGGAGTGCAATTTTACGACAAGGGTATTATTGTTATGCTATCGGGCCTTGCCATTGGCGATAAAATTGACGTACCCGGCGAAAAGCTGACTACCGCCATTGAAAACCTTTGGAAACAAGGGCTTTTTGGCAATATTGAGATTATAGCTGATAAGGTAGAAGGCAAAAAGATATTCCTGCGCCTAAAGCTGGAAGAAAGGCCCCGCCTGTCTAGCTTTGCCTTTAAGGGCATACCCCGTTCTGAGGCTGAGAAGCTACGCGACAAGATTAAGCTGATACGCGACAAGGTGGTGAATGATGAGCTTATCATTTCTACAGAAAACCTGGTAAAAGAGTATTACCGCGACAAAGGCTATTACGATGCAGAGGTAAGTATTAGCCAGGCGCCCGATACTGCCAATACCAACAAGGTTATCCTGTTTATCAATGTTAAGCAGAATAAGAAAATCAAGATTAACAAAATCAACATTATTGGCAACAGCATGGTAGCCGATGGTAAAATACGCCGCCAGCTGAAAGATACCAAAGAGAAGAAGTGGTATAGCCTGTTCTCTACTTCAAAGTTTATAGACGAGAATTATAGAAAAGATAAGCAGAAGATTATTGACCTGTATAACGAGCAGGGCTTTAGGGATGCCGCCATTATAAAAGATACCGTTTACCGTTTTGACGATAAAACGCTGAACATTGATATTGTGGTGGAAGAAGGCCGTAAATACTATTTCCGTAACATTACATGGGTGGGCAACACCAAGTTTTCTACCGATACACTTAACCGTGTGTTGAATATTAGGAAAGGCGATGTGTATAACCAGGCAACCTTAGAGGGCGCCCTGTTTACCAGCCAAAACGGTACCGATGTTTCATCACTATACATGGATATGGGTTACCTGTTCTTCAACGTAACACCTGTAGAGGTGGCTGTGGTAGGCGACTCTATCGACTTTGAAATGCGGATGTACGAAGGCCGTCCGGCTATCATCAACCGCATTACCATTGTGGGCAATACCAAAACCAACGACCATGTTGTGCTGCGAGAGATTCTTACCAAGCCCGGCCAGCTGTTTCGTCGCTCTGATATTATTGTAACACAACGCCAGCTGGCGCAGTTAGGGTACTTTAACCCCGAGGCTATGCAGGTAAACCCTAAGCCCGACCCTATTAACGGAACGGTTGATATTGAGTATGTGGTAGAAGAAAAACCATCAGACCAGATTGAACTTTCGGGTGGTTGGGGTGCAGGCCGTTTGGTAGGCACGCTGGGTGTTACCTTCAACAACTTTTCGGCCCGCAACATGTTTAAAAAAGGTATGTGGAGGCCACTGCCTGCCGGCGATGGGCAGCGTCTTTCTATCCGTGGGCAAACAAATGGTATCTTCTTCCAGTCGTACAACCTGTCGTTTACAGAGCCCTGGTTGGGTGGCCGCAAGCCAAACTCGCTAACGGTTTCAGTGTTCAATACATCACAATCTAACGGTTTCCCAAAAAGCGATGCTAACCGTGTAGCCCTTAAAGTTACCGGCGCCACCGTAGGTATTGGTACCCGTTGGAAACGCCCCGATAACTATTTCAACGCGTTTTACAGCTTAAACTTTCAGTACTACGATAACCAGAGATTTATATCAAGCCTGTCTACCAAATCGTACAGCGCAACATTAGGGTTCTCGGTATCACGTAACTCTATCGACCAGCCTATTTACCCACGCGAGGGCTCTAACGTATCATTCTCTTTAACGGCTACACCACCATGGTCTTTGCAAATAAAAGAGGGCAAACTAGGGTTTAGAGAGTTTGGCGATGATAACGATGCACGCTACAAGTATGTAGAGTATCACAAGTGGAAGTTTGATTTAACCTGGTACCACTCGCTGGTAGGCAAGCTGGTGCTTAGTGCCCGCGCCCACGTTGGGTATTTGGGCTTCTATAATAAAGATATTGGCACATCGTTGTTCGAGCGTTTCCAGGTAGGAGGTTCGGGCTTATCAAACTTGAACCTGGTAGGTACAGAGATTGTGGCCCTGCGCGGGTACCCCGATGGCAGCTTATCGCCAGGCAACAACACTGGTAGCGCTATGTACAACCGTTATATTTTAGAGTTGCGTTACCCGGTATCGTTAAACCCGCAGGCAACTGTATTTGGCCTTGCGTTTTTAGAGGGCGGCAATACGTATGATAAAATTGGCGATTTCAACCCGTTTAATATTAAACGTTCGGCGGGTGTGGGTGTGCGTGTGTTTTTGCCTATGTTTGGTATGCTGGGCCTTGACTATGGCTATGGCTTTGATAAGATTGAACGCCTGGGTAGCAGCCAGCAACGCGGCAATATCCACTTTATTATAGGCCAACAGCTTTAATGCATAATTCACAATGCATAATTCATAATTATTTGCATTGAACAAACATTTTGCATTCTGCATTATTCATTTTGAATTAATTTGCACGGTAATTGAGTAGTTAAATACAGACAGTAAAAATTAACACCAATGAAAAAGATAACAGCCGCCATTTTTGCTCTGCTATTAACCCTTGGGGTAAGCGCGCAAAAATTTGCTTATGTAGACAGCCAGTATATTTTAGATAATATACCTGATTATAAATCGGCCCAGGCACAGTTAGATAAATTCTCGCTGCAATGGCAAAAAGAAATACAGGGTAAGTTTGATGAGCTTGATAAGCTGTATAAAGATTTTCAGGCAGATGCCATTTTGCTTACCGAAGAGATGCGTAAAAAACGCGAAGACGAAATTTTAGACAAAGAGAAAACCGCTAAAGAATTGCAAAAACAACGTTTTGGCAAAGATGGCGACTTGTTTAAAAAACGCCAGGATTTGGTTAAACCTATTCAGGATAAAGTGTACAACGCTTTAAAAGAATACGCTACCAATAAAAACTACGCGGTGATATTTGACAAATCCAGCGATTTGACCATTTTGTATGCTAACCCTAAGTACGATGTTAGCGATGAGATATTAGACGAAATGGGCTTTAAAAACACCAGCAGCGATGATGGTGGCAGTGGCACAAACGGTGGCAGCGGTAGCGGCGACAAAAAATAATCAGTATTAAAAAACGTAAATGAAGAAGTTAGCAATAGTTGTAATCCTTGCCTTATCGGCACTATCAGTAAACGCACAGGTTAAAATTAAATTTGGCTGGGTAAACTCTGCCGAGTTGTTAGACATAATGCCAGATAAGAAAAAGGCAGCCGCTACCATAGACTCTATGGTAAAAGCCGAAGAGGCCATTATTAAAATACTTAATGATGAGTATGAGAAAAAGGCCAAGATACTTTCTACAACCGGCGCTAGTATGACCCCTGATAAACTGCGTAAGGCACAGGAAGAATTAGCTAAAATTGAAGATGCTATTTACCTGCAAACCCAAACATCGCGCGATAAGGTTTCTACCAAAGAGAAAGACCTTATTAACCCTATTTTGGATAAAGTAGCTTTAGCTATTAAAGATGTAGGCAAAGAAAACGGCTACACCTATATATTTGATATTAGCCTTGGGCAGGTAATTGTTTACCCCGAGGGCGATAACGTACTTAAGCTGGTTAAGAAAAAGCTGGGCTTACCGGTAATGGACTAATAGCTTTAATTGAAAAAAAGCGCACCTATAGGGATTTTTGATTCAGGTATTGGCGGCCTAACGGTTGCCGGTGCTATTACCCGCGCTTTGCCTAACGAGCATACCATTTACTTTGGCGATACGGCACACATGCCTTACGGCGATAAATCGCCGGAGCTGATAAAGCGGTACTCTGTACAAATTGCTGATTTTTTGGTTAGCAAAGGCTGCAAGGCCATTGTTATTGCCTGTAACACGGCATCGTCTTTGGCCTATAAAGAGGTGGTGGAGCACGTAGGCGACCTTATCCCTGTAATCAACGTAATTGAGCCTGTTGCAGAGTATGTAACGCAGCACTACCCCGATAAAAAGATTGGCGTTATTGGCACCAAAGGCACTATTGGCTCAGGCATCTACCCCAAAAAAATAAAAAAGCTCAATAAAAGCGCTAACGTAACATCATTGGCTACGCCCCTGTTGGCGCCTATGATAGAGGAAGGTTTTTACAATAATAATATCAGCCGTACCATCATCAACAGCTACCTATCTAAAAAGAATATAGTAGACGCCGATGTGGTTATCCTTGCATGCACCCATTACCCGCTGATAAAGAAAGAGATTATCCAGTTTTACGGTAAGCGTGCCGAGGTGGTAGATTCATCAGACGTGGTGGCGGCTTACTTAGATAAAGTACTGCGCGAAAATAACTTGCTGAGCACAGCTAAAACCCCGGGTAAGCACGAGTTTTATGTGTCTGACTTTACCGAGAGTTTCGAAAAAAGCACCAAAGCCTTCTTCGGCGAAAAAATAGACCTGAACGAGGTTTATTTAGGCGGCAGCTAAATCCCTTGAGGGTATTTCCTTACTTTTGCACCTCTTTAAATCAATTTATGAGCAAACGGGCAATTATTGCAGACATTTTAAAGGCCGGTGAGTACGGCAAACAGGTATTGGTAAAAGGCTGGGTGCGCACCAAGCGCGACAGTAAAAACGTGGTTTTTATAGCCCTTAACGATGGTTCTGTTATTCATAATTTGCAAATAGTAGTTAACCCTGCCAATTTTGACGAGAATGTACTTAAACAGGCATCAACCGGTGCGTGTTTAGCCGTTAGCGGCACATTGGTACAAAGCCCTGCCGCAGGGCAACCTGTGGAGTTGCAAGCCGAAACTATTGAGGTATACGGCACTGCCGACCCAGAGACATTCCCCTTACAGAAAAAAGGCCATACGCTGGAGTTTTTAAGGGATATTGCCCACTTACGTCCACGCACCAACACATTTGGTGCGGTGTTCCGTGTGCGCCACGCACTGGCTTATGCCGTGCATAAATTTTTTAACGATAAAGGCTTCTTTTATATACATACCCCCATTGTTACCGCCAGCGATGCTGAAGGGGCAGGGGAGATGTTCCGTGTAACGAATTTAGACCCCATAAATCCGCCGCTAAACGAAGAAGGCAAGGTGGATTATACCCAGGACTTTTTTGGCCGCGAAACTAACCTTACCGTTAGCGGGCAGCTGGAGGGTGAGTTGTTTGCATTGGCGTTGTCTAACATCTACACATTTGGGCCAACCTTCCGTGCCGAGAATTCTAACACCGCGCGCCACCTTGCCGAGTTTTGGATGATTGAGCCGGAGATGGCTTTTTATGAGCTGGAAGACAACATGGAACTGGCACAGGAGTTTATTCAATATTGTGTTAAGTATGCGTTGGATAACTGCAAAGACGATTTGGAGTTCCTAAACAAGATGTATGATAAGGAATTGCTGGGCCGCCTGAACTTTGTGGTAGATAATAACTTTGAACGTGTAAGCTATACTGATGCTGTTGAGATACTAAAAGCCAGCGGGCAAAAGTTTGAGTTTAAAGTAGATTGGGGAACTGATTTGCAAAGCGAGCACGAGCGCTATTTGGTTGAGAAACACTTTACCAAACCTGTAATCCTGTTCAACTACCCTAAAGACATTAAATCGTTCTACATGAAGCAGAACGACGATGGTAAAACCGTACGTGCAATGGATGTGCTATTCCCTGGTATTGGTGAGATTATTGGTGGCTCGCAACGCGAGGAGAACTACGATAAACTGCTAAACCGCATTAACGAACTGGGCATGCAGCCTGAAACACTTTGGTGGTACTTAGAAAGCCGCAAATTTGGCACCGCTCCCCATGCAGGCTTTGGCCTTGGCTTTGAGCGCTTGGTGCTGTTTGTAACAGGTATGGCCAACATCCGCGATGTAATACCTTTTCCCCGTACGCCGAAGAATGCGGAGTTTTAGAAATTAGTACATACAAATTAAAAAAGGGTAAGCAGTAATGCTTACCCTTTTTGTTTCACCTCACTTTTCCAACTGCTTATGAAGTAACGTTAATGCACCCCACCACCTTCTTCGGCACTGGGTGCCTTGGCTTTAATGGTGCGGGCCATAAGTATAAGGGGTATGCATATTAAAATAAACAGGGTGATGTATTGTAGTATATCAATATAGGTTAGCACCGATGCCTGAGCAAATACCCTGCGTTCCATTATGGCGTAGGCTTGTTGCTGGGCTACACTAATATCGCTAGTAAAGCGCATAAAATTGTTTACTAAACCGTTAAAAGTGTCGTTAAAAGCCGTGTTTGTTGTTGATATGTTAGGCAACAAATCGTTACGGTGCTGGGCAGTACCTGTTACGGTAAGCACCCCAATAATAGCCACACTTAACGAGCCGCCAATCTGGCGAATCATGTTCATAAGGCCTGATGCCTGTGTTAAGTCGCGCCCTTGTAAACCGGCTAAGGCAAGGTTACTAATAGGGACAAAAATAAAGCCCATGCCTAACCCACGGATTAATAAAGGCCAAAAGAAGTAACTCTCGCTGGTTGCTGATGTTAGTACTAACGATATCCAACCCACAAATATGGCAGTTAGCGAAAAGCCAATAACAATAAGTATTTTAGGATTAAAACCATTTTGCAGCAAGCGCCCTACTATAGGCATACTAAAGCCTGATAACAATGCCCCGGGAATAAATATAGCTCCGGTAGCTGTTGGCGAAAAGCCTAAAAAGCGTTGCATAAAAAGTGGTAGTACAAAAACAGAGCCGAAGAGCACAAAACCCAGGATAAACTGCAATGTTACGCCAATAGCCAGGTTGCCTTTTTTAAGTACCGATAGGTCTACAATGGGCTCACGGGTGTTGAACATCTTGTAAATGAAACCGATAATGCCAACAACAGCCAAAGCGGCCACTATCATTATAAATTTCGACTCAAACCAGTCTTGCTGCTCGCCCTGTTCTAAGAAAAGCTGTAAAGAGCCAATACCTATAATGAGCAGGAAGAGCCCGAACCAGTCCATGCCCCGCGTGGGTTTGGCTATAAAGGGGTTGTCTTTTATAAACTGAAGGGTTAGAAAAAAAGCAATAATTCCGACGGGGATATTTACAGTAAAAATCACCGGCCACTCGTAATGTTCAATAAGATAACCACCGGTAACAGGGCCAAGGGTAGGGCCAAGGATAACACCCATGCCGAAAAATGCCATGGCCATTCCTATCTTCTTTTTAGGGTATATCTCTACCAATATGCTTTGCGCAGTGGTAAGTAGAGCACCCCCGCCAATGCCTTGAACAAAACGCCAGCCTACAAGCTCCCAAATGCCGGTAGAGTTGGCACACATAAAGGAGCCAAAGGTGAACAGGGCAATAGAGGCGGCAAAGTAGTTTTTACGGCCAAAGCGGGCGCTTAGCCAGCCGCTCATAGGTACTACAATAACGTTGGCAATAGCATACGATGCAATTACCCAGGTAATCTCGGTAACGGTAGCTCCCAGTGCGCCCATAAGGGTGGTGGTGGCTACGTTTACAATGGTGGTGTCTATCAACTCCAACAGGGCGCACAGCACCACCGTAATGGTGATAATGGCCCTGCGCCAGCCGTATTCTACCAGCGCGTCGGGGTCGTAAACCAATGGTTTTACAGCTTCCATAAATAATACTATTTAGTATCTACAGCAATGCTGCAATTCATACCCGGGCGCAATACAAACTCTTTGCTTTGGGCATCGTCTATTATAATTTTAACAGGCACGCGTTGTACCACTTTTACAAAGTTTCCGCTAGAGTTATCAGGAGGAAGCAATGAGAATTTAGCACCTGTACCAGCCTGGATAGATTCTACCTTGCCTTCAAACTTTTGGCCGGGGTAGGCATCTACTTTTACAGTAACGGTTTGGCCTACTTTAATGTCTTCAATCTGGGTTTCTTTAAAGTTGGCTACTACCCATACTTTGCTGTCGTCAACCACGGTGCAAATAGCCTGGCCGGGGTTTATCAGCTGGCCCAGTTGTATACTTTTACGCGATACAAAACCGTTTGCGGGGGCTAATACAAAAGCATACGAAAGGTTAAGCCTGGCAAGGTCAAGGTCGCTTTGGCGCTGGTCTACTGCAATTTGGGCCAGTTTAATCTGGCGTTGCGCGGCCGATGTGCCTGCGCCCGATGCGGTGTATTGGTCTTTAGCACTGGCCAGTTGTTTTTGGGCAGCTATCAATTGCTTTTCAGCGGTTTCTTTAGCGGCTTTGGCATTGTCTAGTTGCTGTTGCGTTGCCGATTTTGAAGCGAATAATGTATTGGTACGGTTAAAGTCTTGCGTGGCTTGCCATACACGAACATCGGCGGCATCAACATTGGCTTGTGCTGTGGCTATGTTAGAGTTGCTAACGGTAGTGTTGGCGGCAGATGTACCTGCGTTAGCCATAACAAGGTCAACGTTGGCAATGGCATTGTCTAAAGCAATTTGCGCCTGTTGCACTTTAATGGCAAGGTCGCGGCTGTCTAGTATAGCTAGGGTATCGCCTTTTTTAACCGCCTGGTTATCGGCAACAAAAATCTTCTCTACAAAACCACCTACGCGGAACGACATGGGGTATAGGTTGGCTTCTATCTGCGAGTTTTCAGTATTCTCGTGCGCCATGCCGTAAGCAACGCGGGTGTAGGCAAAGTATAAACCACCTACTAACACGGCTGCCAGTACTATGCGCACCACCATACGATTTTTCTTTTTAGGTGCAGGTGTGGTTTCTGTATTTTGAACTGTTTCCATCGGTACTATTATTTAATTAAGTTTTTTATTCGGAGTTGATTATTTACCTGCTGATTTCAATAGTTTGAAGTAAGCTAATTGGGCGTCTATCTTAGCGTTTAGGAGGTTTATCTGTCCCTGGAATACAAAGGCATCAGCATCCAGTAAATCAGTTTGCAGGTTTACCCCGTTGTCTACCCTGTTTTTAACCACACGTTGGTTTTCTATGGCCTGGTCAAGGGCTTTTTGCGCTAAGTCAATTTTGGCTTTAGCAACGGTATAGGCATTGTAGTTGGCGTTAACTTCCATCTTTATACCATCTTCAATAATAGAAGAGGTAAGGTTGCTTTGTATTACGTTTTGCTTAGCCTCTCGCACGTTAGCCCCGGTAGAATAAAGGCTGGTTAAGTTCCACGATAAGGTGGCACCTAAGTCCCATGTGCCTTTAAAGGCATCCTGCTGTGGGAAAACACGCTGGTTAGGGTTGTTGTAGTAGTAGTTAAAGCCCGCAGTAAGTGTCGGCATATAGCCCACTTTGGCATTGTTTATGCCCACTTGCGATACCAGGCTGCGGGTATCGGCGGCTTTTTTATCGCTGCGGTTGGCCAAAGCATCGGCAACCCAAGCATTGGCAGGTTTTTGCTCAGCTACGGGGAACAGGCTGTTTTCGTCAAACTCGTTAACCACTGTTTCACCCTGGCCTAAAAGGATATTAAGGTTGTAGTTGGCGGTGCTTATGCCGCTTTCCACATCCATGCGGCTAATTTCCAGGTTCGATTTGTTAAGCCCTGTGCGCAATACGTCGTTTTGTAACATAGTACCTGCATTGTACATATTGGTAACATCGGTTATGCGGGTGTCCGATAGTTTCAGGTTCTCATCACCCAGCTTAAGGGTTTGTTGCCCTTTATACAGGTTTAGCACCGCGCTAATGGCATTAAAACGCACGTCTGAGGCATCCTTCTCCGCATCAAGCTTAGCGGCTGTTTCAAGGTATTGGGTGGTTTTTAAGTTGTTTTGGTTGCGCAGGCCCCCAAATAGAGTAGATTGTATGCTAACCCTATTG
>CAMBQF010000037.1 GCA_945869825.1 Chitinophaga pinensis
GACCAGCCGTTGGTTACTACCTCGCCGGGATTGGTAGCGCATGGGGCAATAATGCCACCAGGGCACATGCAAAATGAATATACGCCACGACCGTCAACCTGCTCTATTAAACTGTAAGCAGCAGGCGGTAAATAATCGCCGCGAAAATCGCAATGGTATTGTATGCTGTCTATTAGTGTTTGCGGATGCTCTGCACGCACACCTAAGGCAAAAGGCTTGGCTTCAATTAAAACACCTTCGGCATGCAACAGTTCAAACACATCGCGCGCAGAGTGGCCTGTGGCCAAAATTAAAGCCTCGGTTTCTATGCTTATCCGCTCCGCATTTTCGCCCTGCTGAACAAATATTTTCTTGAGCTTATCGCCTTGTTTTTCTAAGCCTACAAGCTTAGTGTTAAAGTGTACCTCGCCACCATGGGCAATAATACACTCACGCATATCGGTTATAATCTTCGGTAGTTTGTTGGTGCCAATATGGGGGTGTGCCTCTACTAAAATAGTTTCTTCGGCGCCATGGTAAACAAAGGTTTCTAATACCTTTTGAATATTGCCGCGTTTGTTAGAACGGGTATATAATTTACCGTCAGAATAAGTGCCCGCTCCGCCCTCGCCAAAGCAATAGTTGCTTTCCGGGTTTACGGTTTGCATACGGTTAATGGCAGCTAAATCGCGCCTGCGGTCTTTTACATTTTTACCGCGTTCTATTACAATGGGTTTAAAGCCCAGCTCTAAAAAACGTAAGGCGGCAAATAACCCTGCAGGGCCTGCACCTATTATTATTACGGGCTTTGCGTTAGCAACGTTTTTATATATGGGGTTGGTAATGCGTTGGGGAATAACAGTCTCATTTACAAAAGCCTCTACACGTAAATTAACTTTTACCTGGCGCTTGCTGCGTGCATCAATAGAGCGTTTAAGTAAACGTATTTTTAAATTATCTGTTGGGTGCAAGCCCATCATATTAAACACACGGAGGGCTATCAGCTCTTCGTTGGCGGCCTCTTCTGGCAGCAAAACAATATCAAGCGTTTTTTGCATTATAGTACAAAGATATGCAGATTTAAACACACTCGTCTTCGCTACGCTATGCATCTTCCTTAAGTAAGGATGTTTTCTAGCACCTAAAACCTTGCTATTTATAAAACACCAAACCCCCAGCTTGCGCCAGGGGCCTGATTACCAAAACATCAATTATTAAATAAATCCCCTTTTTGCAAAGAGGCCTGAAGACTCTATTGTAATAAAGATTTCACTACTTCAGATACGGCTTTGTTATCGGTTTTGCCTGCCAACTGTTTGCTGGCTACACCCATAACTTTGCCCATATCTTGTGGGCCGGTGGCGTTCACCTGGGCTATTATCGCTTTAATAGCTTCGGTTAGTTCTTCGCGGTTCATTTGTGCGGGCAGGTAACGTTCAATTACATCGGCTTGCAATGCCTCTACCTTGGCTAAATCGTCGCGTCCCTGGGTTACGTATATCTCGGCGCTTTCGCGGCGTTGTTTCACCAGTTTTTGCAACAGTTTAATCTCGGCTTCTTCAGTCAATTGTTCCGATGCGCCTTTTTCTGTGGCGGCTAACAAAATGGCTGATTTTACAGCGCGCAAAGCATCTAAAGAGTCTTTGTCTTTTGCCAGCATGGCCGTTTTAATATCGGCGTTTATCTTTTCCGCAAGGGTCATAACTAGTCTACGTTATCGTGTAAAAATGGGTTGTTGCGCTTAAGCTCTGCTGTTTTATCAGCGCCTTCTTCGAGCGTGTAACGTGATACCTGAGACTCGTCAGACTTTGGCGTGTTGCCTAATTCAAAACCTGCACGTACATAAGCAGGTACATTTTCCAGTTCGCTAAGGCCCGATGATGTTTTTAGTTTCAAACTCATCTCGCGCAGGCGGTTAATGCGTGCACGGTTAAAGTTTGCATCATCTAAATCATTTTCAGCCGGTGCGTTGGTGTTGTTATTGTTTACAAACGTGGGCTCAAGGTTTTTCTTAAGCTCGTTAGCCGCAGGGTAAACAGTGCGTACCAATTTGTCGGTCTTAATCTTATCGTCAAAATTAATATCCAGTGCCTTTATCGAAGTTGATTTGTCTTCGGTTGGGGTATTAAATAAATTTTCAGTAACAACAGTTTTAGCTGCTGGCTGCTCGTTTAGGTCCCATGTTTGGGTAACAGGGGTTTCTTCTTTAGTATCGGTAACAGTTGTAGTTGTTGTTTGTGTAGTGGTATTGCTTGTTGTTGTACCTGCATTAAAACCGGTGTTCTCTGTTTTTAATACGTGTACAATTTTCTCAGGCTGGTTGCGGTTTTCAAACGGCAACAGTGGTGCAGTGTTAAAGCCTGTAGCAATAACGGTAACGTTAATTTTGTCGCCTAACTCAGGGTCGTGGCCTGTACCAAAAATAATGTTAGCACTCATGCCTGCTTCTTCCTGCACAAAGTCTGATATTTCAGAAACTTCGTCCATAGTAGCTTCAATATCGCCGGCAGTAATGTTAAGTAATATGTGCTTAGCGCCTTTGATTATGTTATCGTTTAATAGTGGAGATGACAGGGCTGATTCGATAGCACGGCTGGCTCGGTTTTCACCCTCGGCCGATGCTGAACCCATAATAGCTGAACCCCCTTTGTTCATTACCGTGCGGACGTCTTCAAAATCCACGTTAATGTAACCTGTTACGGTGATGATTTCAGCAATGCCTTTGGCGGCAGTGGTTAATACATTGTCGGCCTGTGCAAATGCGTTTGATAGTGATAAGTTACCATACATCTCACGCAGTTTATCGTTAGATATTACAAGTAATGTATCAACTGCGTTGCGCATTTCTTCAATGCCTTCTTCGGCTTGCTGACGGCGGCGTTTACCTTCAAAGCTAAAAGGTAACGTAACAATGCCAACAGTAAGTATACCCATGTCGCGTGCTGTTTGTGCAACAATTGGTGCAGCACCTGTACCGGTACCGCCACCCATACCTGCCGTTATAAAAACCATTTTAGTGGTTTCTCCCAACAGCGATTTGATATCTTCAATATTTTCAACGGCGGCATCTTTACCTACTTGTGGTAACGAACCGGCACCGCGGCCTTCAGTAAGTGTAGAGCCTAATTGTACTTTAGCAGGTATTGGGCTAAAGTCTAAGGCTTGTGCATCGGTGTTGCACACAACAAAGTCAACACCTTTAATTCCCTGGCGAAACATGTGGTTAACAGCATTGCTGCCACCGCCGCCTACGCCAATCACCTTGATGATTGATGCGTATTCTTTTGGAAGGTTAAAGCGAATAGTTTCCATAATTTATTTTGATGTTTTGATGGGTTGGTATGGTATGTAAAATTCTTCGTTATTTCTCTTCGTCTGCAAGCCAGTTCTCAGCTTTTTTAAACAGGTTTTCAAAAAAGGTTCCCTTTTTATCTTTGTTAGAGTGGGTAGTGATTTTTTCCTCTTTAATTGGCTGTGGTGTTTCTTGCACTTGTTCAATTGGCATGTTGGCGTAAGTCTTCTCTGTACGCTCAAGGCCTTTAATTAACAAGCCTACACCAGTAGCAAACATTGGGCTGGTCATCTCATCAACCATCCCTTTTGCAAGGTGCTCGTTAGGGTAACCAATACGTGTTGCCATGCCAGTAGTATATTCAAATAACTGTGGCAAATTTTTCATTTGCGCGCCGCCACCTGTTACTACAATGCCTGCAATAAGCTTGCGTTTAAAGCCAGAGTTTTTAATCTCGTAATCAACGTACTCAATAATCTCTGTCATACGGGCCTGTATAATGCGCGCCAAATTAAATTGCGAAATTTCTTTTGGTTCGCGGCCACGTAAGCCGGGTATTGATATCATTTGGTTTTCTAAATTCTCGTGCGCAAACGCAGAGCCGAATTTTACTTTCAATGCTTCAGCCTGTAGCTTAATAATGCTGCAACCTTCCTGCACGTCTTCGGTAATTACATTTCCACCAAATGGTATAACAGCCGTGTGGCGGATGATACCATCCTGGAAGATGGCAATATCAGTAGTACCACCGCCAATATCAACCAATACAACGCCTGCTTCTTTTTCCTCTTCGCTCAACACTGCTTCAGACGATGCCAAGGGCTCTAGGATAATTTCAGAAACATCAAGGCCTGCTTTCTCAACGCATTTTTTAATGTTGTTAGCGGCTGTAACCTGGCCGGTAATAACGTGGAAGTTGGCCTCTAAACGTATGCCCGACATGCCAATTGGTTTGGTAATGCCCTGCTCATTATCAATAATATATTCCTGCGGAAGAACATGTATAATTTCTTCGCCCGGTTGCATAACCAGCTTATACATGTCTTCAATCAACATGTCGATATCAGGCTGTACAATTTCATCGTCTGTACGGTTACGTATGCGTATGCCGCGGTGCTGGTAGCTACGTATATGCTGGCCCGCAATACCTACGTTTACTACTTTAATATCTACCCCACTGCGGTTGCTTGCCTCTTCAACCGCCCGTTTAATAGACTCTACCGTGCTTATGATGTTGGTTACAACACCACGCGATACACCTACCGAGTCTGTCTTGCCATACCCCAAAATTTCTACCTTACCGTGTTCTGTACGGCGGCCTACAATGCAGGCAATTTTGGTGGTGCCAATGTCTAAGCTGGCTACAATTTCATTTTCCATGGCTACAATTTTTTAGTGCACACTACTTGGTTTTTAAATTTCAGGTTGATGGTCTGGTATGCGTTAAGCGTGCCCACATTTACCGCGTGCTTGTAAAATGCGCGTAGCTTAACAAATTTGTTATTCATATCATCGGTAGTGCCAAACACAATAAGGCCGTTGCCTATTTTGGGCACCATATTTATTTCATTGCCTTTGGTAACATACAGCTGGTCTATTTGGGCATTCCATAAACTATCTGTGCCAATAAATTTTGCCATGTTGTACAAGTCATCCAGTACTGATGTTTTTTTCAATTTCTCATCAGCCTCAATACCCTTAATGCCAAAGCTGTAAAAGGCAGAATACTTTTCAGTTATCAACCCTGATGCAATAGGCACATGCGCTGTGTAGCGGTCGCTAAGAGGCATAAGCTCGCCTTCATCGTCAATGTAGTAGCTGTCGCCATCGTAAGTAATAATGCGTAAAATAGGCTTGCGCTCTTTTACATTCATAGTTACTTTGCCATCCAATGTGGTAAACACCTGCGCGCTTTCTACATCTGCACGTTGCTTCAAAATATCTTCCAGTTCGGCAACATTTAGCTTGCTTAAGCTTGCACCCACAAGGCCTATCCGCTTATCGGCAAACTGTTGGGTAATAACGGTGCTGTCTAAAAAGCGGTTGTCTACGTTAGTGCGGGTAATGTTAATTTTAATGGCAGAACATAGCGCAGCATGGCGTTGGTTGTTGGTAAAAGCCAACAAAAACAACAGGGCGGCACAAGCCGCTACCCAAGCTGATATGTTCAAAATACGTTTAAGCATTTAAGCCGTACTTCTTAGTTAACATTTGTTTTATTGGTTCTACAAGGGTGTCAATATCGCCGGCACCCAGTGTTACAACCACTTCATTATTTTCATTTTCCAGTTCGGCTACCAAATGTTGTTTGGTAGACAAACGTTTGTTATTGCTTTTCATCAAACCAAGTAACATGGTAGATGTTACGCCCTCTAATGGTAATTCCCTTGCGGGGTATATGTCAAGCAATATAGCTTCGTCCAGTAAATCTAAACTCTGTGCAAAGCCTTCGGCAAAATCGCGGGTGCGGGTAAACAGGTGGGGTTGAAAAATGCCGGTTATCTTTTTATCCGGATATAGCATTCTTACCGACTTGATACTCGCCTCCAGTTCGCTGGGGTGGTGGGCATAATCATCGATGTAAACAATTTGCGGTGTACGCACAATGTACTCGAACCTACGCTTAGCACCTTTAAAACTTTGCAGGGCTTGTTTTATACTAGTAAAGTTGGCACCGGCAAGGCTTGCTGCTGCGCATGCAGCAACGGAGTTTTCAACATTGTGTGTGCCCGGCAGGCCTAAGTGTATATTATCAATTACACCTTGTGGTGTTATAATATCGTAAACAAAAAAACCATTTTCTATACGTAGCTGAGATGCCCTGTAATCAGCCTTTTCATCGCTTATACTATAGGTAATAATGGTTGTGTTTTTTATTAAATCATCAATAAAATAACCACGCCCGCGTTGCTCAAATACCAAGTCGTTTTTAACAATCAGGGTGCCATTTGGCACAATTTGTTTAGCAAAATCAATATATGATTTATGCATATTTTCCTTGTCGCCATAAATATCTAAATGGTCGGCGTCGTTAGATGTGATGATGGCAATGTATGGGTGCAGGGTTAAGAAAGAGCGGTCGTATTCATCTGCTTCCGTCACCATGATACTGTCCTCTAAATTAGTGCTTTCAGGAAGAATTAAATTAGAATTATAATTCAATGTAATGCCACCTAAAAATGCTGCAATATCAATATTGGCAACTTTTAAAATATGCGCCACCATGCTGGATGTGGTGGTCTTTCCGTGCGTGCCGGCTACCGCAATTGTTTTAGCAACTTTGGTAATCTCACCCAATGCTTCTGAGCGTTTTATCACCCTGAAACCATTATCGCGGAAGTAATTTAATTCTGTATGGTCTTTAGGTACAGCAGGGGTATAAACTACTAATGTTGTTGCAGGGTTTTGCAATTCAACAGGTATCATAGTTACATCATCAGTGTAATGTATGGCAATGCCTTCGTTTTCCAACTCATGGCAAAGCTCTGTTTGCGTACGGTCGTACCCCGCCACCTGCTTGCCAATGCGGTTAAAATAACGTGCAAGGGCGCTCATGCCTATGCCGCCTATACCTACAAAATATATGTTGTTGTACTCTTTCAATTTTTTACCAGTTTTAATACTTCGGCTGCTATAATCTCTGCTGAATTATGCATGGCTAAATGCGCAATGTTTCTTTCTAAATTGTCAAGCTTGTTTGTGTTGCCAAGCAGCTCAATGGCAATGTCTCCAAGCTTTTGTATAGCATCTGCATCTTTCACCAACACCGCTGCATTATGGTTAACCAGGGCCATTGCATTTTGCGTTTGGTGGTCCTCGGCCACGTTGGGCGATGGTACCAATATGCAGGGCTTATGTACTATGCACAATTCTGATACTGAGCTTGCCCCTGCACGCGATATTACCATATCGGCAACTGAATAGGCATAGTCCATTTTTTGTATAAAATCTAATGCACGTATACCTTGCCCTTCGTATGGTTTTACAGCAACTACTGCTTTGTCAAAATAGCCTTTACCTGTTTGCCATACTATCTGTATGTTGTTGCGTGCAAACTTACTTAGCGTATTGTCTATAGCCTGGTTAATGGTTCGTGCGCCAAGGCTTCCGCCAATTACCAGTATGGTCTTTTTATTAGGGTCAAGGCCAAACAATTCAATACCACGCTGACGTTTGCCTTCTAAATTATTTATGTCTTGCCTAACAGGGTTACCCGTTAGTATTATTTTTTCTTTAGGAAAGAAGCGATCCATGTTAGGGTAGGCAACACAAATTTTATCGGCCCACTTGCCTAATACTTTATTTGTAACACCCGCGTAAGAGTTTTGCTCTTGTATAAGTACAGGTATCTTTTTTAGTGTAGCAGCAAGTAACAATGGGCCACTTGCATAGCCACCAACACCTACTACCACATCGGGTTTAAAGTCTTTTATAATTTTTGCCGATTGCCTTACACTGCCAATAAGTTTAAACGGTAATGATAGGTTAGCGGTAGTTATGCGGCGTTGAATGCCGCTTATATTTAAGCCTACAATATTATAACCAGCTGCGGGGACTTTCTCCATTTCCATACGGCCGTTGGCGCCTACAAAAAGTATTTCAATACCGTCAACTTTTGCTTTTAATGCATTTGCAATGGATATTGCGGGGAATATATGCCCGCCGGTACCACCGCCACTTATAATCACTTTTACTTTTTTCTTTTCGTAGAGCGATTGCCCCTGCTCTGCAAATGCCCCTGCTTTGCCTGCATTTTCAAACGATTGTGCAGAGCCTGCGAAGGCTAGGTTATTAGGCCATTGCATATTCCCCTCCTTTCATTGTTTGTGCTTCGGCAGCGGTTTCTTTACTGTCTTTACGGCTTACGCTAAGTAGTATGCCAATAGCTAAACTGGTAAACCATATTGATGTACCGCCCATTGATATAAGCGGTAAGCTCTGGCCTGTTACAGGGAATAAATTAACAGCAACGGCCATATTTATCATTGCCTGGAATACCAGCATAAAGCAGCAACCCATGGCGAGTAATGTGCCGAATGGTGTTGTTGCGTTAGCGGCAATTTTAACACCCCGCAACATTAGTATCAGGTATAAAACCAAAACTATCATTCCGCCTATAAAACCATATTCTTCAATAATAATGGCGTAAATAAAATCTGAGTAGGGGTGGGGCAGGCTAATGCGCTGTATGCTATGGCCGGGGCCTTTGCCTACAATACCACCAGTGGCTACAGCCATTTTAGCATGGTCTACCTGGTAGGTTTTATCGTCATCTTTTTCTGCTTCGCCTGTACCTATAAATGATTCTATACGGGCTATCCAAACTCCAATACGGCCCTTTATGCCCAGTGCCGACATGATTAATAAAAACAACCCGAATGCAACTATTGCAGTACCTACCGTAGCTGCAATGTATTTTATGCTTACACGGCCAATAAACATTAGCACAATGCAAGTAGTAAACAACAAGGCCGCGGTAGAAAAGTTAGCGGGTAATATTAACATACATACTATACCAACCGGAAGCATGATGGGTACAAAGGCTTCTTTAAAGCTCTTTATATTCTCTTGCTTTTTTGATAGTATGCGCGCTAAATACATTACCAGTGCCAGCTTTGCAAAGTCTGACGATTGGAACGTTAAGTTTATAACAGGAATCATAATCCAGCGGCTGGCACCGTTTACCTGGCCGGTAGCTAATGTTACGGCTAACAGGGGGACTGCTATAAACAAGAGTATTTGTGCAATACGCGAATAATAATTGTAACGGATATAATGGGCCAGGTACATTATGCCAAAACCCATCAATAAAATCATTACGTGTTTTAGCAGGTAGTACTCGGTATTGCCGGCCTGTTTATTAAAAGCAAGGCTTCCGGTAGCAGTATAAACCGCCACTACCGAAAACAACGAGAGGATAATTACCACCGCCCATACAACGCGGTCGCCCTCTACTTTTATGCCTTTAAATACTTGTTCCATTTTTATTAGTTGGTAGTTGGCGGTTCGCAGTTGATAGTTTTGTTTCGCAATATTTACTGCGAGCTGTCAACCGTAAACTATCAACTGTTATAGTTCGCGCACGGCCATTTTAAACTGGCGGCCACGGTCTTCGTAGTTTGTAAATAAATCAAAGCTGGCACATGCAGGTGATAGCAAAACAGTATCGCCTTTTTTAGCCATACGGTAAGCTGCTTTTACAGCCGCAGTAGCGCTTGTAGTTTCTTCAACAGGAATATTTAAATCGCCAAAAGCATCTAATATTTTTTGGTTTTCTACACCCAGGCAAACAATACCCGTTACTTTTTCGCGCACCAAATCTTTAATCATATTATAGTCGTTGCCTTTGTCAACGCCGCCAATAATAAGCACGGTAGGAGTTACCATGCTTTCAAGGGCATACCATGTAGAGTTGATGTTAGTAGCTTTAGAGTCGTTTACGTACTCTACACCATGTACTTTAGCAACAAACTCCATGCGGTGTTCAATGCTTTGAAAGTCCATAAAACTCTCGCGTACTACTTCTTTACGAATGTCTAATACGCGTGCTGCAATACCTGCAGCCATAGAGTTGTAAACGTTGTGTTTACCTTTTAAATTTAGATCGCTTAATGGCATAATTGTCTCGGTGGTTGGTTGATTTATGATGAGATTGTTGTTTTCGATGTAAGCGCCGTTAACCTTTTCTGTAATAGAAAAGCCAAGTTTTTGCGCTGCGATGTTGGCACGTTTGATGTACTGTTGGGTTAGTTCATCGTCGGCGCAAAAAATGAAGTAATCTTCAGCAGTTTGGTTTTGCGCTATACGGAATTTTGCTGCAGCGTAATTGTCTACGTTGTAATCGTAACGGTCTAAATGGTCGGGGGTAATGTTTAGCAATACGGCAATGTGCGCGCGGGTGTTAAACATACCATCTAATTGAAAGCTGCTAAGCTCTAACACATAGTATTCAAAATTTTCAGTAGCTACCTGCTCGGCAAAGCTTTTGCCTATGTTGCCACCCAAGCCTACGTTTAAACCTGCTTTGCGCAGTGTTTCATATGTTAGCATGGTAGTGGTAGACTTACCGTTGGTGCCTGTAATGGCTACTAAAGTCGCGTTGGTATAACGTGCCGCAAATTCAATTTCTGATATTACCGGAATATTGTTGCTGTGCAGTTCTTTAATCAATGGCGCTTTATCAGGTATCCCTGGCGATTTGATTATCTCAGTTGCGTTCAGTATTAATTCAGTTGTATGCTTGCCTTCTTCAAATGCAATGTTATGTGCGTTAAGTTTGGCTTTGTACTGTTCTGCAATAGTCCCTTTATCGCTTACAAAAACATCAAAGCCTTTGGCTTGTGCCAATATAGCAGAGCCAACACCACTTTCGGCAGCGCCTAAAATTACTATCCTATGTTGGGCTGTATTGCTCACGGTTAGCGTATTTTCAGGGTTATGATGGTTAACATGGCAAGGGCCACACCTACAATCCAAAAACGCGACACAATCTTCGACTCGTGAAAGCCAAGTTTTTGGTAGTGGTGGTGCAGTGGCGACATTTTGAATATGCGGCGGCCTTCGCCAAAACGTTTTTTGGTGTATTTGAAGTAGCTAACCTGTAGCAGTACAGATACGTTTTCTACTAAGAATATTCCACATAAAATGGGGATTAACAATTCTTTGCGGATAGCGATAGCAAACACAGCTATAATACCACCTAAGGCAAGGCTTCCGGTATCGCCCATAAATACCTGCGCGGGGTAAGAGTTGTACCACATAAAGCCTACACATGCCCCTACAAACGCGCCAATAAATATGGTAAGTTCGCCCGTGTTGGGTATGTACATTATATTCAGGTAATCAGCAAAAATGGCGTTGCCCGATACGTAAGCAAATATGCCCAGCGTAACACCTATTATAGCAGAAGTGCCTGCGGCAAGGCCATCTAAGCCATCGGTAATGTTGGCGCCGTTAGATACTGCGGTAACAATAAATATTACAATGGGGATAAAAATTAACCATCCCCATTTGCCATCAAGGCCCAACCATTCAACAATACGGCTGTAGTTAAACTCGTGATTTTTAGTAAATGGCAGGGTAGTCTTCATCGACTTTTGGTTGATTGCATAGGCAGGTTTACCGTCTATTTGCATTACAGTAATGTTGTTGCCAAGCTCACCATCCTGAATGCGTACCTGTGTTTCTACAGTAGCCGTTGGGCCTAGCTTTGCTTTGATAGAATCTACACGAATTTTAAGCGCTACGGGTAGTTCTCCTTCTTTGTAAATTTCTTTTACAACAACTGTTGGGCTGAAGTAAATTACCAGCCCTACAATTATACTTATGGTGAGCTGACCCGCAATTTTGTAGCGCCCAGCAAGGCCCTCCTTGTTCTTTTTAAAAACTTTAATGTAGTCATCTAAAAAGCCGATTAGGCCTAACCAAATGGTTGACAAAATCATTAAGATGATATAAGTATTTTGCAGTTTTGCAAATAATAAAACAGGTATAAGTATAGAGGCGAGTATGATTAATCCACCCATAGTTGGTGTGCCTTTTTTGCTACCTTCGCCTTGCAGGCCAAGGTCGCGCACGGTTTCACCAATCTGCCGGCGGCGTATATATTCAATAATGCGCTTGCCTATAATCAGCGATATAAACAGCGATGTTAAAATAGCCATTGCCGCACGGAACGAGATGAACTGAAACAGCCCAGCGCCCGGAAAATTGAATTGCTCGTCTAAGTATGTAAACAGATAGTACAACATTAGTTTTCCAGTTGGTTAAATGTTTCTTTTAATACTTCCATATCATCAAAAGGGTGTTTAACCCCTTGTATTTCCTGGTATTTTTCGTGGCCTTTGCCAGCAACTAAAATGATGTCGCCATCTTTAGCCAATGAAATTGCGGTGCGTATAGCCTCTTTGCGGTCGGTAACCTTCAGTGCTTTTTTGTAGTATGGAGGTTCTACACCGGCTTGCATTTGTGCCAGTATAGCCTCAGGGTCTTCACTGCGTGGGTTGTCTGATGTAAGGATTACTTTATCGCTCAATTCGCAGGCAATTTTTGCCATTATTGGGCGTTTGCCTGTGTCGCGGTCGCCACCACAGCCAACAACAGTAATTACCTGCTCGTTGCGGGTGCGTATATCTTCAATGGTTTTTAATACGTTCTCTAAAGCATCAGGCGTGTGGGCATAATCAACAATAGCGGTAACACCCCCTTTTGATTTGATAAACTGGAAGCGCCCTTCTGGTGGAGATAGTGCGCTAAGTGCAGTTAATACATCTACTTTGCTTTCGCCCAACAATACGGCGGTAGCATATACAGCCAGTATGTTTGAAGCGTTGAAGCTGCCAATTAGCTTGGTCCAAAATTCCTGGCCATCAATTATCAGGTGCAAGCCTATCAATTGATTTTCTAAAACTTTGGCTTTATAATCGGCCATGTTTTTTAGGCCGTAAGTGTAGCGTTTAGCTTTGGTGTTTTGTAACATAAACATACCGTTACGGTCATCTACATTGGTTAATGCAAAAGAGCCATAAGGCATTTGGTCGAAGAATTTTTTCTTCGCATCGCGGTACTTTTCTAACGTGCCGTGGTAATCTAAATGGTCTTGCGTTAGGTTGGTAAATACCCCGCCAATAAATTCTAAGCCGGTAATGCGGTTTTGTGCGGCAGCGTGCGAACTAACCTCCATAAACGCGTAGGTGCAGTTTTGGTCTACCATATCGGCAAGCAACTTGTTAAGGCTTACGGGGTCTGGGGTAGTATGTGTAGATGGGATAACCTCGCGGCCAATTTTATTCTCAACTGTAGATATCAAACCGCATTTATGGCCCAATGATGAAAATAGATTGTACAGTAATGTTGCACAGGTAGTTTTGCCGTTTGTGCCTGTAACGCCCACCAAACGCATACGCGATGAGGGAACACCATAAAAATTTGAAGCTATATGGCCTAATGCATACGATGTATCATGCACACGTATATAGGTAATAGCTGGATTAAGTTTTGCAGGTAACTCTTCGCATACAATGGCTATAGCGCCATTTTCTAAAGCGGTTTCAATATAGTTGTGCCCATCTACCTTTGTTCCACGAACAGCAACAAAAAGTGATATTAGCTCAACCGCGCGAGAGTCTGCCGTAACACCCATAATTGGTGTTTCGGTATCGCCAATAACTTCGGTTATGCCGGCCTTATATAATATGTCCTTTAATACCTTCACTAGTTTGCCAGTTCTATGGTTATAAATTGGTTTGGGGTAACAGGGCTGCCCGGGGCTATAGATTGGCGAAGCACTTTGCCATAGCCGATTGGTTTAACCCTCAGGCCTACATTTTCTAATAAATACATGGCATCTTTAATGCTCATGCCGGTTACATCGGGTACTATTTTTTCGTTGATGTTGGATGCACTAACACGTGCCGATTTTCCGGTCATTGTTCCGCTTGCCCAAGGGCCGTCGCCACTTGCGGTTACATTGTAGCCCATTGCTTTTGCAGCGGTTTCAATATCTATAACTGCACCGCGTGTGCTAATTGGCGTTGTGGTTGCAGCAATGCTGTTATTAATAGGGTGTTTAAACTCTAAATCCAACGCATATACCTTATCAGCTACCGCTTTAAATACCGGCATAGCTACTTCGCCGCCGTATATCTGTCCGTTTACGGGGTTGCTGATAAATACAATGCATGAATATTTTGGCTTATCAGCAGGAAAGTATCCGCAGAAAGACGCGTTGTATGCCTTGGTTCCGTCAGCATTAAAACCACCCGCGCGGTTAATTACCGCAGTGCCTGTTTTTCCACCCACTTTAAATAAGCAGGCCTGTAATTTTTTACCCGTTCCGTGTTCTCCATTAACAACAGCTTCCATCATGCGGCGTGCGTTCATAGCTGTTGCAGGGCTGCAAACATGTTCTGCCAATACTTCGGGTGCAAATGTTTGTACTACCTTATCGTGGTCGCGTATTTCTTTTACCAACATTGGTTTCATCATTTTACCGTTGTTGGCAATGGCATTGTAAAAAGTAAGGGTTTGTAAAGGGGTTACTTCCAACTCATATCCGTGCGCCATCCAGGGGATAGAGGTGCACGACCAGTATTGTTTTGATGGGTCTTTGATATTGGGTGTAGCTTCGCCGCGGATATCAATACCCGTTGGCTCCGTAATGTGCATTGCTTTAAAGCGGTTGTAAAGCTTTTGTGGCGATGCTTTGTAAGCATCGTTTACCGCGCCTGCAATAACTACGTTTGATGATGTTTCGAAAGCCTGCTGGATGGTTATTTTACCGCCTAATGTGTGCACATCGCGGATGGTGCGGCCATCGCAAAAGCTGCGGGTGCCGTTGTATGAATCTTGCAGTTGATTTGGGTTTACCAAGCCATCTTCCATAGCAGCCACAAGCGACATTAATTTGAAGGTAGAACCCGGCTCAGCTTTGCTGCCCACGGCGTAGTTAAGGTCTTCGCTATAGGTGCCATCTTTTTGGCGGGTAAGGTTGGCCATGGCTTTAATGTTGCCAGTGCCTACTTCCATTAATACCACACAGCCAAAAGATGCGCCTGTTTCAACCAGTTTATTGTTCAACTCATTTTCGGCAACATCCTGTAGGTTGATATCGATTGTAGTAATTACGTCTTTGCCATTGGTTGGCTCTTCAGAGTTTTCATCATTGATGGGTTTCCACATTCCGCCCGCCATTTTCTCCATCAGGCGTTTGCCACCAACACCACGCAGGTATTTATTAAAGCCACCCTCAATACCCAGCGAGTCAACCTCGCGGCCAATGGTGCGTTGTGCCAGCATACCAAAAGGTAAACGGCGTTTACTTTTTTGCTCAACTATTAAGCTGCCGGTGCTGCGTTTATCCTCATAAAAAATGGGGAATTTGCGTAGCTTTTTAAGGTCGTCAAAACTAACCTCGCGCTTTAATAATATATAACGGTCTTTGTTGTTTCGTGCGGTAGTTAACTCGCGGCGGAACTGGTTTTTACCTTTGTCTTTAAATAAGTTGCCCAGCGCAAGGGTTAGTGTGTCAATGCGGCTTTCGAACATCTTATTAGAAATGGCGCCTGCATTAATGTCTACATACACATCATAAACAGGAACCGATGTAGCTATTACGTTGTAGTTAGCATCGTAAATATTTCCGCGCAAAGCATCAACAGTACGGTATGATAATGTATGCTCTTCAGCCCGTTTGCGCAACCCCTCGCCCATAACAAACTGCACGCGCAGCACCTGTGCCATAATGGCAAGGCCTAACACACATACCGCGAAGTATGTAATGTATATGCGGCGTTTTATTTGTTTGATGGCGTCCATTAAATAGTATTATTTTTTGCTTGTTGGTGCTGTTAGTTTTGCGGGTGGTATTATCGCTTCACGCAGGCCTAAATCTTTGCCCTTTGCAGCTATAGTGCTCAGGGTTGTTTTTTGTGCCAGTTTGCTCTGCAGGTTTACATATTCGCCCTGCATATTTTTAATATCGTTGGTAAGCTTAATGCTCTCGCTCATTGTTTTTTGTGCGTAGTAGCCGTTGCCTATATACACTACTGCCACAAGGGCTAAAAAGCACATAAATGTTATTTGCTTAGCAGCGTTTTCGCCTTTAAAAGCACGCCCATCCAACATAGATGAGAAGAACCTGCCTACGCGGTTGCCACCAGACTTTTCGGGGGCTGCGGCTTCGGTACCCGTTACTTCGGGTTCCTCTGCCTGCTCCTTCATTGTGTTGTTACTCATTGGTTAGATGATTGTTTTGTTATAATTTTTCGGCTATCCGCATCACTGCGCTGCGTGCCCTTGGGTTTTGCTTTACTTCGGCATCGGTAGCGGTTATTTTCTTCAGCACTTTAAAAGGGACGTTGGGGTTACCGAAGAAGTCCTTTTCAATTTTGCCTTCAAAATTTCCGCTCTTCAAAAAATTCTTTACCAACCGGTCTTCTAAAGAGTGGTAGCTTATTACTACCAGCCTGCCGCCGGGTGCAAGCACCTCAACTGTTTGGCTTAAAAACTCTTTAAGCACCTCCAGTTCTTCATTTACCTCTATGCGTAAAGCCTGAAACAGCATAGCCGAAAACTTATCGGCGTATTGCCCCGGCATTACTTTTTTCACAGCTTCGAGCAGTTGGCCTGTTGTTTCTATAGGGCCGTTTGCGCGGCGGTCTACAATTATCTTTGCCAACTGGCGTGCGTTGCGCAATTCGCCGTATTGAAAGATTACATCAGCCAGTTTGTCCTGCTCGTAGTTGTTAACCACCTCGTAAGCACTAATGGGCTTTGCTTTGTCCATGCGCATATCCAGCCGGGCATCAAAGCGTGTAGCAAACCCGCGTTCGGGAGTGTCTATCTGGTGCGATGAGATGCCTAAGTCGGCCAAAATGCCATTAACAGGTAAGGCTTTTTGCAGCTTTAGGTAATTTTTCAGGTACCTGAAGTTTGATTGGAAAAGAACGAAACCACTATGCTGTGGGACGTTAGCTAATGCATCGGGGTCTTGGTCGAACCCGTATAGCTTACCGCCATCCAGTTTATCAAGTATCGCTGCCGTGTGGCCGCCGCCGCCAAAGGTGGCGTCAACGTATTTGCCATCAGGCACAATGCTCAGAGCCTCAATGCTCTCTGAGAGGAGGACAGGGTTATGATACACTTGCGTCACCACCTTTTTGATTACCCATTACCTTCTCAGCGAGTTCCGACATAGCATGCTGGTCGAAATTCGAGGCTTTGTCAAATTCTTCTTTAGACCAAATCTCGATGCGGTTGAAGGTTGCGAGCAACACCAAATCCTTATCGACATTGGCATACTCGAGCAATTTTTTGGGGATCAAAAGGCGGCCACTATCGTCAAGCTGCACTTCGGTAGCGCCGTTCAGAATGAAGCGGGTCAATTCACGGTTCGCAGCAACGTATGGATTAAGGCCGGCCAAATCGCCCGCAATTTTCGCCCACTCTTTATTAGGATAAAGATTGAGGTTGCGCTCGAGGCCACGATTGATGATAAAGCTCTCCTGCTCGGTCTGAGGCAGCTTCTTCTTTAACGCAGCAGGCAGCATAAAGCGCCCTTTTGCGTCAATCCGAATCTCATATTCTCCTAGAAGGCTTGTCATTCAATGTTTCTGCGAATGTAAAATAAAAATTCCCACTTTATGCCACTTTACGACACTTTTGTTAATAAGTTTCAAAAATCTGTGCTAAAGTATCAATATTATCAATAGAAAGCAAAGTGGGAGGAAATTAACATTTAGGTTGTTAGTTGGTGGTTGGTAGTTTTTAGTTGTTAGGGCGTAGGGTAAAGGGGGTAGGGTATAAGGTTTTAGTTTAAAATGCTTGATATTGTTGGGAAATGCAGTTATTGAGGCTTTCTTTTGGGTGGAAAATTACTGACCTCTGAAACCTGCACCCTGACCCCTGCCAAAAACAAAGTGGGAGAAATTGGGAGAAAGGAGATGCGTGGGGTGAGAAGTGGCGAAAAATGATGTTTTGATAGAGTAATTAAGGCTCTTCTCGGTCCTCTCTCAGCTCTTCTTTAACTATTAACAGCCGCTTGTGGACTATCCGTTTTACAAATTTTTGCCTTGTATGGGTATATCATTAACTTAGCGCAGATTTTATATCCATTGCCCTAAACAATAACGGAGCATGCAATACCAATTGAAACAAGAAGGAGAATTTAATTATATAGAGCAAGGCGAAGGCCCGGTGCTGGTTATCCTGCACGGCCTTTTTGGCGCGCTTAGTAACTTTAAAGATGTGATGGAAGAATTTGCACCACGCTTTAAAGTAGTAATACCCATGATGCCTATTTACACCCTGCCCGTAAGAGAGACGGATGTAAAAAATCTGGCCTCATTTATCCACCGCTTTGTTGATTATAAGGGTTTTGATAAGTTTAGCCTGCTGGGCAACTCGCTGGGTGGGCACGTAGCTTTGGTGTATACTGTTGAGCACCAGGAACGTGTAGATAAACTGATATTGACAGGCAGCAGCGGCTTGTACGAGAATGCTATGGGTGGCTCTTTTCCCCGCAGGGAAGACCGTAACTACATGAAGGAGAAGGTACAGGTTACCTTTTTTGACCCCGCTATGGCAACCGACGAGTTGGTTGATGAGGTGTTTGAGATTGTAAACGACCGTGAAAGGCTGTTGCGGATACTAGCATTAGCTAAATCGGCTATACGCCATAATATGGCTGAAGAGTTGCACAACATAAAAGTGCCTACCTGCCTTATTTGGGGCAAAAATGATAATATAACCCCGCCCGATGTGGCCGAGGAATTCCATAAGCTGATACAAAACTCTGACCTATACTGGATAGACCAGTGCGGACACGCCCCCATGATGGAGCGCCCGGTAGAGTTTAACGGCATACTTAGTGCCTGGTTTGAAAAGGTACTCGCTAATTAATAGTTAGTGGTATAAAGTGGGTGCATTTACAACATTGTGTCAGTTTGTGGTAAAAGAGGTAGCAGAATTGCCGCTTCCGTCAAGCGAAATTGCCAATTTAAGCGCCCAATACCCTGTAATTTGCTTTAACGGGCCCATGGGTGCGGGCAAAACTACTTTAATAAAAGAGGTATGTAAACTA
Source organism: Chitinophaga pinensis (assembly GCA_945869825.1). Taxonomy (GTDB): domain Bacteria; phylum Bacteroidota; class Bacteroidia; order CAMBQF01; family CAMBQF01; genus CAMBQF01. The sequence goes on from CAMBQF010000037.1 coordinate 18,852, forward strand.
CTAAAGGTTACCGATGGGGTAAGCAGCCCAACCTACTCTTTGGTTAATGAATATGCTACCGAGAGTGGGGTGCCTGTTTACCATTTTGATTTTTACCGCATAAATAGTGCAGAAGAGGCTGTGGATATGGGCGGTGTAGAATATTTTGACAGCGGCAACGTTTGTTTAATAGAATGGAGCGAAAAGGTAGAAACACTATTGCCTTATTCGGTTTTAATAGTTAATATTGATATACAGGACAACAACAGAATAATAACACTTAGCACGCCAACCAATGAAAACCGATAAACCGGGCTTACCCGGCTTTTCTGAGCTGGGCCGACTTTTACCGCAGGAAGAAATGCTGGAAGTTGCGCACCACCGCAGTGCATTACAAATAGGCATACCCAAAGAAACTACTTTTCAGGAAACGCGTGTAGCGCTGGTGCCCGAGGCGGTAAGCCTGCTGGTAAGCAACGGCCATAACGTGGTGGTAGAAACCAACGCGGGCAAAGCGGCTAATTACGACGACCGCCTGTATAGCGAAGCTGGCGCGCAGATAGCCTACGATACAAAAACGGTTTTTCAAAGCCATATAGTGCTTAAAATAGCCCCACCATCGTTAGAGGAAATTGAGATGATGGGCAAGAAGACTACGCTGTTCTCTGCCCTTCAAATGACGGTACAGCCTGAGAATTATATTGCCAAGCTAATGGCTAATAAGGTTACGGCCGTTTCATTCGATTTTATAAAAGATAAAGCAGGCATTTTTCCCGTAGTACGTTCTATGAGCGAGATTGCCGGAAACATGTCGATACTGGTAGGCTCTGAATACCTTAGCGGGTTTAATAGTAGTGGCCGTGCGGCTATGCTGGGTGGCATATCGGGTGTTCCGCCAACAGAGGTTGTTATTATAGGTGCCGGTACGGTGGGCGAATATGCTGCCCGTGCGGCTATAGGCCTGGGTGCATCGGTTAAGGTGTTCGATAACTCGTTGTACCGCCTGCGCCGCTTACAAAACGATTTAGGTACACGTATTTATACTTCCATCATCCAGCCTACAGTATTAGCTAAGGCACTTAAAGAGGCCGACCTTGCCATTGGCGCCATACGTGCCAAAGAAGGTCGCACGCCTTGCGTGGTTACAGAGGAGATGGTGGAGCAAATGAAATCGGGTGCGGTGATAGTGGATGTGAGTATTGACCAAGGCGGTTGCTTTGAAACATCGCGCGTTACTAACCATACCACCCCAATATTTAAAAAGCATGGTGTGGTGCACTATTGTGTGCCAAATATCGCATCGCGGGTATCGTATACCGCGTCGTACGCGTTAAGCAACATATTTGCCCCTATACTATTAAAAATAGGTGAGAGCGGCGGTATAGAGCGTTTCTTGAAACGCGATGCCGGGGTGCGCAATGGTGTGTATATATACAATGGTATACTAACCAACAAATTTATTGGCGAGAGCCTGAACATACCTTATAAAGATTTGGATTTGCTGATGGCGGCGTGGTAGTTTAGTAGTTAGAGACTGGTAGTCTTGAAAAAATAAAACTAACTATTGTAAACTAAATATGTATAAAATGTTAGTGGCACTATGGAAGCAATATAGGTTGTTAGCATTTTAAAATAGATTTTTTAACTAACCCTTTAGCTTTAGCGTAGTAAGCTCACCTTACCAATTTTTACGGTTTCGTATTTAGCGTAGGCTATAAATTTTATTTGGTACACATAAACACCTATTGGCGCTATTTTTCCGTTAACTGTGCCATCCCAACCTTCAGTAAATTTATCTGTAGAAAATAAACGAACACCCCAACGGTCGTAAATATCAAATTGGTATTCTGTTATATTTCGGCCTTGTGGCTTAAATATTTCGTTTATACCATCTCCATCTGGACTAAAAGCGTTAGGGATATAAATGCTGTAAGAGGGGTAAACCACAACTTTATTGTATGCAGTATCTACACAACCCGAGCTACTGGTTACCACTTGTATAATGTTATATGTTCCTGTGTCAGGTAAAATTATTTCTGCATCGCAATCATTTATAATACTATTATCAGGCAGGATATAAATGCAATTTGTTACGCCGTTAGCGGTTGAAGTGAGTGTAATATTTGCATTATACTCATCTGTTAAGGCAGGTGATGCAATAAACGAAGCAACAGGGCTTGGTGTAACTGTTATTAATCCTGGTTGAGTTAAAATACCGCTGCACGACTGGCCGTTTGCTGTTACAGTTAGAGTTACATCATAGCTGCCTTCTGTAGTATAAGTATTTATAGGGTTTTGTTGGGTAGATGTATTGCCATTGCCAAAATCCCAAACATATGTCGCATCAGGTATTCCTGACAAATCTGTATACGATACTACTAAAGGTGCACAACCGCTGTTCGGGGTTGATGAAAACAAAACAACTGGTGCAGGGTTGGTTGTAATAGAATCAATATAGGTGTTTGTGCAGCCACTTTCACTAACGGTAAGGGTAATAATTTGCGTTCCGGTTGTAGAAAAAGTAATGCCAGCAGGATTTGCTAGTTGAGAGGTGGATGGAAGCCCGTTAGCGCCAAAATTCCACAAGTAACTGGTGTTTAGAGTTGTTTGACCTGTAGATGCAAAATCAAAGCTATTATTGGTAATACATTGTGCCGCCGGGGCAGTAAACAAAGCCTGTGGTCCGCTAGTAACCTGTATTTGTTGCGAAAAACTTACCGGAGGGCAACCTTGCGAAATAACATCAAGTGTAACGGTATAAGTTCCTAAACCATTGTATGATACATCGTAAACCTGCCCTTGTTGGCTATTAACAGTGCCACCGCCAAAATTCCATGTAAACTGCGTCGACGTAGTATCTGCATTGCCTGTGTAGGTTAGTATTGCAGGGTTATTGCCACATATTGGGCTATTGGTTGTAAAAGTTGCAGTTATGTTGCCAGAAAGGGTTACTGTTACGGTGTCATCCTCCGTATTTCCGCAGGCATCGGTAACGGTTAAAATATAATCTGTTTGTGTTAAAGTAGGAGTGGGGTTAATGTTTTGATTATTAGAATAGAAAACACCATTCTCTGTCCATGCGTAAGTTAAGGTGCCTGAACCACCCGTTATTTGTGCCTGTAAATTAACCTGCTGACTTTGGCAAATGGTAATATCATTGCCTGCATTTACCTGTAATGGAATGGCATCGTTAATTAATACCTCCAACGTATCAGTAACACAACCAACAGTATAAATAAGTTTAAACGTATCGGCTTGATTTTCGGTAACATTGTCTTGTAGCGCGGTTAGTAGAACACTTACCTGTGTTTGTCCGGCAGGTATGGTAATAGAGCCAGGTAGTGGGGTATAGTCTGTTCCTGCAGTAGCAGTTCCTCCTGTTACATAATTTATGGTAATAGGCTGTGGCAGGGCAAATGGTAGGGTAAAATTAATGCTAGCCGGTGTACATGCTTCTGCAATTCCGCTATTAGGCAATGCCTGTGGCGATGTTGCCGTTATTGTAGGGCTAGATAACGAGCTGGCTTCTAAAAACACACCCGAATCTTTAAAGCCATTAACCGCATCGGCAATCATCAGCTTTAATGAATAAGACTGGCAGGGTTGCACCTGCGCAGTGGCTGTTAAAACGGTGGTTAACCCATCAAATTTTATGGTAGTGCTTACACCGTTATCTACATAATACTGTGTATTTGTTGCAGGGTTAACGGTTTGTATAGATACCGGTTGTAATGAAGGTAATAAAGCAATATTTGTGGGGTTAGGAAAACCCGGACCAGATATAAAAAACGCAAAAGCATCGTAATACTGTGCGTTAGGGTTAGGATTTTCAGGCCATTCCTCCGAAGCAAATACGTACCTGAAAGTGATGGTATTAGCCTGAGGAAGCACATCAAATGATAACACAGCACCATCCCTTGTCTGCACACCAACAATCTGGGTAAGTTCCGCTACCCCGGCACCATTCATGTTATTACTCATGGAAGTAGAGGCTGGACCCGGAATGTTGTTTACATCACAAGTAGCCATTACTATGCCGCCTGCTAATCCTAAATTAGTATTGCCACCTGCCGTAAAAGAACCTATCTGCCCAGCGCCGCCTGTGTACTGTACGTTTGAAATTGTTACCCCAGGCCCTACTAAATTATTTTGAACTAATTGCGTGTAATTGCCCCCTGCCGGGGTAACCACTAATTGCGCACTAATTTTAAAGGCGCAAAGCAATAGTATATATAGTAGTTTTATTTTCAATTTACTATGTAAGTTTAAAACTTATGTACAATATATGGCATTTTTCAACTTACAAAGTTCAGCTTTTTAGGTTTCTTTATTGTTAAGCTAATATTGTAGAATTAATTTAGCGGTTTGCTGTAGGAGTTTTAATACCAGTATTTTTATATATGCCTCTTATATTTATCAAGAAGCACACAGGATATAAGAGTGCCGCTTACCATAAACAATAAAGCCCGATATTTGCTTTTTTATAGCAAGTAAATTAGCATTGGATATTCTCCCCTTACATAGTTGGTTAAACACCGACAATAAGCCTGTAGTAATTGCAGGGCCATGCAGTGCCGAGACAGCAGAGCAGGTACATGAGGTAGCCCGTGGCTTAGCCCAAATTCCGCAAGTAAAAGTAATGCGTGCCGGTATATGGAAACCGCGTACCCGCCCCGGTAGTTTTGAGGGTATGGGCAGCGTAGCATTGCCCTGGCTGGTAGCTGCGGCTAAAGAAAACGGCCTGCTATCTGCCTGCGAAATTGCCACCCCTAAACATGTTGAAGAAGCCTTAAAGGCTGGTGTTGATGTGTTGTGGATAGGGGCTAGGACTACAGTTAACCCCTTCTCTGTTCAGGATATTGCCGATGCTTTGCAGGGTGTGGATGTTCCTGTGATGGTAAAGAACCCCGTAGCTCCCGATTTGCAGTTGTGGATTGGCGCTATAGAGCGTGTAGCATCAGCCGGAATAAATAAGATTATAGGCGTACACAGGGGTTTTCAAACCATTGCTAAAACCAAATACCGCAATAACCCTTTGTGGGAGCTTGCCATAGAATTTAAAACCCATTTGCCAGGTGTGCCGTTGTTTGTTGACCCCAGCCATATTGCCGGGAAAA
>CAMBQF010000038.1 GCA_945869825.1 Chitinophaga pinensis
AGGCGGATGGGCATTTTCTTAATTCCGGTGGTTATCATCATTCTGTTCGTATCTATCTACCGCAATTCAAACCCCGTATTTAACAATGTTATGAATAGTGTGTGGGAATTTATTGATGAATATATCCTCGCCGTTTTCGACCATGTAGATGTATTGCTGCTCATTACCTTCTTGTTTTTTATCGCCTTAAGCAACCTTGTTTATATGCGGGTAGCTTTGGCTAAACTGGTAAAGCGCGATGAGGTAGCAGATGATTCGCTCAGCAGGGTACGTAAACAGCGGGTTACGGTTTATTCGGCTAAAAGGCCTAATAATACATCGCTGAAAAACGAGTACAGGGCAGGGGTTTTCTTGCTAATCACCCTAAATGCCTTTATATTATTACTTAATATTATTGATATAGATACGGTATGGATAAGTTTTACCTGGCAGGGGCAATACCTAAAGCAGTTTGTTCACGAAGGTACTTATTTGCTTATCCTTTCCATCCTCATATCCATTGGCTTGGTGTTGTATTATTTCAGGGGGAATTTGAATTTTTATTCAAAAAATAAAACCTTAAAATACCTTAGTTATGCATGGCTGGCTCAAAACGCGGTGTTGGCACTATCGGTAGGTATGCGTAATTACCGCTACATACAGCATTTTTCGCTGGCGTATAAGCGCATTGGGGTCATCATCTTTTTGGTGCTTACGCTGTATGGATTGTACACTGTATTTATCAAAGTTAGGCATAGGCGGTCGTCGTTTTATTTGTTCAGGGCCAATACCTATGCTATGTTGGTGTTGCTGGTTGCAACATCGGTTGTTAACTGGGATAATGTTATAGCCCGCTACAACTTTGCCCATAGTAACCAGTCGTTTTTGCACCTTAATTTTATGTGCAGGCTGGGCGACAGTGCCTTGCCGATACTGAATAAACCGGCTGCTGAAATGGACGCCATTGAAAAGGTACAGCGCGAGAACTTCTTTTTTGAAGAGGATTACATGGATGCTGCGGGTTATAAATTGTTCGTTGCGCGCCGTATAGACAGCTTTAAATATGAATGGGAGCATAAATCAATATGGGAATGGAACTGGGCGGAATATGCAGCGTACAGGGATTTGATAAAATAATGCAGAATTCAGAGTGCATAATTCATAATTAGCTAATCGGTATAATCTTTTAAAACCCAATTCGCTAATAATAACATTCATATTTACTATTCTCTATCCCCTAAAACCTATGCCCTAATTTTGTACCTTTGCACCCCTTTTTGAGGAATTATGGTATCTATAGAGAATTTAAGTGTACACTTTGCCGGACGGTATTTGTTTGATGAGATTAGTTATTTAGTCAACCCCAACGACCGTATTGGCCTTACCGGGCACAACGGTGCGGGCAAGTCTACCATGCTAAAAATTATAGCAGGGCAGCAAATGCCTGAAACGGGTAAAGTGTCTAAACCCAAAGGTTTTAAGGTGGGTTACCTGCCACAGGAACTCCACATTAGCGATACCACTAATTTGTTGGAAGAGACCGCCAAAGCGTTTGAAGAAGCCAAACAATTGGAGGCTGATATTGAGCGCATGGAAGCCGAATTGATTGACGAAAATGCCGACCACGCAGGCGATGCCTACATGGATTTGGTTAACCGTTTTTCTGAAGCATCAGAACGCTACCAGCACTTGGGCGGTGCCAACTATATGGCCCAGGTTGAGAAAATTTTGATTGGCCTTGGCTTTAGCAAAGAGCAGTTTGGCCTGCACACCTCAGAGTTTAGCGGTGGCTGGCGTATGCGTATCGAGCTGGCTAAAATCCTTCTTCAGCATAACGATTTGTTGCTGCTTGATGAGCCAACCAACCACTTGGATATTGAGAGCATCGGCTGGTTAGAGGGCTTTCTGAGCAACTACGAAGGCGCTGTGGTAATGGTATCGCATGATAAGGCTTTTCTTGACAAAGCAACCAACCGCACTATTGAAATTGCTGGGGGTAAAATACACGATTATAAAGCCAATTATTCTAAATATTTAATCTTGCGTGAAGAGCGCCGCCAGCTACAATTGGCCGCTAAAAAGAACCAGGATAAGTACATTGAACATACCGAAGAGTTAATCAACAAATTCAAGGCGAAGAACAGTAAGGCATCATTTGCGCAAAGCTTGATGAAGAAGCTGGATAAGCTGGAGATTGTTGAACTGGATGATGATAAAGTACAGTCTATCCGCTTCCGTTTTCCTGAGCCACCACGCTCGGGCAAGGTAACGGTAGATGCAAAGGACATTCGCAAATCGTACGGACAGAAAGAAATCCTGAAGGGTATTTCTATTATGGTTGAACGTGGCGAGAAAGTGGCCTTTGTTGGTAAAAATGGCGAGGGTAAATCTACCCTTTCTAAAGTACTGGCTGGCGTTATAAAAGACCATACCGGCGAGCTTGCCCCCGGACATAACATATCATTAGGCTACTACGCCCAAAATCAATCGGACGAGTTGGACGGTGAAAAAACCGTATTTAAAACCATTGACGATGTTGCGCAGGGCGATGTGCGCCAACGCATTCGCCAGATATTAGGCTCATTCCTTTTTAGCGGCGATGCGGTTGAGAAGAAAGTAAAGGTACTATCGGGTGGAGAGAAAGCCCGTTTGGCAATGGCCCTGCTATTGTTAGAGCCACGCAACCTGCTAATAATGGATGAGCCTACCAACCACTTGGATATGCGCTCTAAAGATATGCTTAAGCAAGCCCTTAAAGAGTACCAGGGTACGTTGATAGTGGTATCTCACGACAGGGACTTTTTAGATGGTTTGGTAGATAAGGTTTACGAGTTTACCGGCGGAAAAGTGAAAGAACATATTGGCGGTATATACGAGTTTCTTGCCAAGAAAAACACCGACAACTTTAAAACCATTGAGGCGAAAGCTGTTGTGGTTAAAGAGGTGGTGGCCGAAAAGCCCAAGCAAACCCACGAAGAGCGCGAAGCCCAGAAAGCCCGCGAAAAGGAACATAAGCGTATAGCCAACCAGGTTACTAATACTGAGGCGACTATTGCCAAACTGGAGAAGGAAATGGCACAGATAGAAGGCTTTTTAGCAGACCCTGACATTTACGCTGACCTGGAACTACAAAGCAAATACCTGGAGCAGTTTGCACAAATAAAGGCCGAGCTGGACAAAACCATGCTCCGCTGGGAAGAGCTTAATGCCGAGTTGGAGAAGGTAAAGTAGTAGCGTAGAGCGTTAAGCGTATAGAAAATCCTATAACCTATAACCTACTTCGTCACTACCATATTAGTGTGGTAAATAAAGTCGCCGTAATCGTATATAAACACGTATTTGCCTGCGGCTACACCATCAAGGTTTATACGATTACCAGCTGATGCGGGGAATACATTACGAACAACCTTACCGCTCATATCAATCAGCGTGGCGCGGTCGGCACTTTTAGGCTTATAGTCTTTACAAAGTGCAATGTCGAAATAGCCCTTTGCCGGGTTAGGGAACACACTTTCTACCACGCACTCCGGTGCCAGCATTGGCTCAGGGGTTGAGGTTAGCTTACTGCTATGAATAAGCGTCATTGATGCTTGGGAGAAGTTGTCTTCATCTATGGTTTGGATAACGCAAGAGTCGTTGCCAAATATCTCTACTTTGCCCCAGCCGCTTTTAAAGTTGGTGTTGTTAACTCCCATGCCGCCACCGTTCCATATCGAATCATAAACACTTCCCTGGCCTAAAGCAGTCATTACAGAATCGATATACCATGTTAACTCAGGGCCTGTGCTGGCTGCCGGGCCAGTATTTAATTCGGGCAACCCGCTGTTAGCACCATTGTCCATAACATTGGTATGCATGTGGCCACTAAGTACTACCACGTCTTTAATGTTGTTGTCGTTTAAAAAGTTAATCAAGCCATCTTGTTCAGCAGGGTAACCGGCCCAGTTAGCGGTAATGTTGTGGGCCAGCCTAAAGCCTGTACCTGTTTGTCCGCCTAAACCAAATTGCAGGTTTTGAAATAATAAAGCGTACTCTAATATTTTGCGAAATTTGCGATTAAACATAACCCCGCTCACAATAAATTTCCAATCGGCAGTAGAGGCCTGCAACCCATTTTTAAGCCAAGTAAGTTGTTGCTGACCTAGTAATGTACTGCCTGGCCTTGGGTCAAAATACCAGATGTTTTCAGCAGCATCGTAGCGGTATATAGAGTCCTGTCCGGTGCCGCAGTTGCGCCCATCTATAAAAAACACCTCGGCATTTCCATAACGGTAGCTGTGGTACATCCCCACGTTTGAGGCTGGTAAAGGGTATCCCGGAAAAAACTGGTCATAAGCATCCATCATAAACTGGAATGCCCCCGGTGGAGTAGGTTCGTAGTTAATCTGGTTGTATACTATGCCTTGGATATCTAAAAAATACGATGCTGATGCATCGTTATTAAGGTTATCAATACCGTCGTGGTTGTCTACCACATAATCAAACACTGTCGAGTGGAATACAGGCTCCATTTGAGGTTCTTCATAACGCTTACGGTATGCCAGTTTAAGTAGTTCCCAGTTGGTGCGCTCTTCGCCAGGTATTTGGTAGTCCGGGTACGACCAGTCGCCAGTGTGCAGCATAAGGTCTGGCTGGTTCAGCAAAACCGAGTTAAACGTGTTATAGGTTCCATACTCTTGGCAGCTTAGCACACCCCACGTGTAATGGTCGCGCTGCCCTACTTGTGGGAAGGTTTTAAAATGGCCTATGGTAAATTCATCCTGCCCGTTGCATGTCCAGCCATAGTAATAGGTAGTCCAAGGTTGCAGCCCTGTAACGTTAAATATGATAGAATTATCTCGCCCCGCCCGTGTACTGTCGTTCACTATTATCGGGTTATCCAGGTTGGGGTTGTCAGCCAACGTCATGGTAACAGGCATAGGTGCGTTGGTACGCACATACACCTTGGCACTGGTTGGCGTAACACCACCTATTACCGGCCCATGGGTTATAAACTGTGCACGGCTAGCTAAGCCCGTTAACAATAGCACTAACAATAGTAAATTCTTTTTCATAATCAATATATTAATCCCCCCTCTCTCTTTAGGGGTTGGGGTTAGGGGGTAAGGTGTTAACTCCGCAACTTAGCCCCTGTCTTTTCAAAGGCTTTAAGTATGCGGCCTATCGTATTGTCAATTTCTTCGTCGGTAAGGGTTTTCTCATCATCCCTTAGCTTAAAACTCAACGCGTAGCTCTTCTTACCTTCCTCCAAATTCTTACCTTCGTACACGTCAAATAGGTTAACATTGCGCAACAACCTTTTTTCCGAACTATACGCTACGCTTTCCAACTCAGCATATTGGGTGGCTTTATCAACCAGCAAAGCAAGGTCGCGGCGCACCTCCGGGTACTTAGGCAGTTCTTTATATTTAACAGCGGTGTTACGTGCCATTTTAACAAGTGCTGACCAGTTAATTTCAGCGTAAAGTACCGGCTGTTTTATGTCAAGTTCTTTAAGCACTTTAGCATTTACCTCTCCGGCAAATAGCACAGTGGTATCCTTAAAATTATAATTCAGGCCATAGGCCAAAGCATTGGTGGATGATTCTGCTATTTTAAACGAGTCTGGCGTTAAATTACACGCTTCTAATATCAGGTATAGATAAGCCTTTAGCGAATAAAAATCTGCCTTACGTGCAGCCAGTTGCCATGCTTCGCTATGCGCGTTACCTGTCATTACCAGCGCCATTTTGTTCGTCTCTTCGTAGCCCTTTGCCGTTTTGCGGTAGGTTCGTCCAAACTCATACAGCTTAACATCGGTATTGCGGTAGTTAACGTTTCGGCTTATGGCTTCTAAGGCCGAAAACAGCATCGACTGGCGCATTACGTCAAGCTCAGAGCTAAGTGGGTTCAACATACGCACATCCTCTTCCGGATTAGTTAAATCCGTCAATGTATGGTAGCGCGCCGATGTTAATGAGTTTGATAAAGCCTCGTAAAACCCTAAGGCCGATAACTTTGCCGATACCGCCTCTTTTATCTTGGCCGAACCTGCATTACCCGTATAGTTTATCGATGATTTTACCCTTGTAGGTATCTCAATATTGTTGTAGCCGTATATGCGCAAAATCTCTTCGGCAACGTCAGCTTCGCGGGTTACATCCGTTTTAAATGGAGGTATAGATAAGGTAAGCTCCATACCAGCTTCGCCCATTATCTCTATCTCCAACGCATTTAAAATATGCTTAACGGTATCAATGCCCAGCTCTTTGCCAATAAGCGAATACACCATTTCCATATTTACCGTAAGTTTACGGTTGCCAATAGGTTCGGGGTAAATATCAGTTATAGTTGATGCAATACTTCCGCCACAAATTTCAGTAACCAATAAGGCCGCACGCTTCAATGCGTAAATAGCCATGTTAGGGTCTGCACCACGCTCAAAGCGGAACGATGAGTCTGTTTTCAACCCATGCAGCTTGGCCGTTTTACGTACCGATACCGGGTCAAAATAAGCACTTTCAATAAATATATCAACTGTGCTTTCGCTTACTCCAGATTCTGAACCACCCATCACCCCTGCAATACACATAGGGCTGTTGGCGTTGCATATCATCAGTTCGGTACCATTCAGGGTGCGTTCTTTCGCATCCAGCGTGGTGAATTTTGTACCCGCAGCTACTGTTTTAACAACAATGTTGCTGCCCTCAATTTTAGCGGCATCAAAGGCATGCAGCGGCTGGCCTGTTTCGTGCAGCACATAATTGGTAATGTCTACCACGTTGTTAATCGGGCGCAGGCCAATAGCTTTAATCCTGTTTTCTAACCATGCTGGCGATGGGCCCACTTTCACCCCTTTAATCTCTACACCGGTATAGCGTGGGGCCAACGTGTTATTATCAACCGTAACACCAATAGTGCCTTTATCAGTAGAAGCTACAAAACCATCTACCGATGGCTTGCTAATTTTAAAAGCGCCATTGCTCTCTATGTTTAGTTTGGCAACCATATCGCGCGCCACACCAAGGTGCGATGTTGCGTCTACACGGTTAGGCGTCAAACCTATTTCAAATACCTCGTCGGCATAAATTTTATCCCCCCAGTATTTGTTCAAAGGTGTTCCAATCGGAGCATCTTCAGGTAGTACAATTATACCATCGTGTCCCATACCCAAGCCCAGTTCATCCTCGGCACACAGCATCCCCTCCGATTTCTCTCCGCGTATATTGCCTGTTTTTATTACCAGTTCCTTGCCATCGGCAAAGTATAGTTTAGTGCCCACAGTAGCCACCGCTACCTTTTGCCCGGCTGCCACATTAGGCGCGCCACATACAATTTCCAGGTTAGTATCCTCGCCAATATCAACCGTAGTTTTGCTCAGGCGGTCGGCCCCCGGGTGTTTTTCGCAGGTTACTACCTGCCCAATAACTACCCCTTCCAGGTTACCTTTTACAGTTTGGTATTGTTCAATGCTTTCTACCTCAAGCCCAGTATCGGTAAGCAGTTTGCCTGCATCTTCCGCGTTCAGGTTTGGGTTTATATAGTCTTTAAGCCAGTTGTACGAAATCTTCATAAGTTGCAAATATAGTAAATAGGGGCATGGGGCTAGTGGTCTGAGCCAGATTGTTGAATACAATTTTATGCCCACTCTAAGCCTGGGATAAAGGGATAGGGTTGAGGTAAAATACTATCAACTGCCAACTATCAACTACCAACAGATGCTTATCTTTACACCATGAAAATCCTCCGTTTACTCCTCATTACCTGTGTTTTAACCACCACCCTTTCAGCCCAACCCCTTAAGCCGGGTTTTGATGCATTGGAGTTTAAGCAGATGCTATTAATATCAGGCCGTCAGGGCGATACCCCTTGGGTTAAGGTTAGGATTGCCGTACCCGATGAGTATAAAATGGTCTATCGTTCGCCGGAAATTGGCTTAGACAACCGTTGGGATTTTTGGGAAGCCACCGGCAAGCCCTCAGTAATCAGCGTGCGTGGCACAACAAGTGAAACAACATCGTGGCTGGCTAACTTTTATGCGGCTATGATTCCTGCTATAGGCTCATTAAAAATCAAAAACGATTATACCTTTAACTACCAGTTTGCAGCCGACAGTAATGCCTTGGTGCATACAGGCTGGACAATTGGTTTAGCTTTTCTGTGGCCCGATATTAAGGATAAAGTGATGGACCGCTACAACAAAGGTCAAAAGGAGTTTATTGTTATGGGCCATAGCCAGGGCGGGGGCATAGCGTTTTTGCTGCACTCGCACCTGTATTACCTGCAACAAAAAGGCGAACTGCCTGCCGATATGGTTTTTAAAACCTACTGTAGCGCCGCTCCTAAGCCTGGCAATTTGTACTATGCTTACGACTTTGATTTCATCACCCGCAATGGTATGGCCTTCCGTGTGGTAAACACGTCCGATTGGGTGCCCGAAATGCCTATCTCTATCCAAACCCTAAACGACCTAAAAAAGGTAAACCCTTTTGCCGATGTTAAGCCACAGTTAAAAAAGATGAAACCCCTGCAACGCATGGTGTTAAAGCATGTATATAAAGATATGACAGGTTCTGTAAACAAGGCCAACAAAACTTTGCGCAAATATCTGGATAAAACGGCCTATAAGTATGTAAAGAAAACCTTGGTAGAGTTTGATAAGCCTAAGGGGTCAACAAGCCAAAATTATACCGTTGCAGGCCACCCGGTAATACTGGCTAAAACCCCCGGTTACGATAGCTTTAGCAGCAAACTACCACAGCATTCATTCACCCACCATTTTATGGAGGCTTACCTATATCTGCTGGAAGAAAACTACATTAAAGTGAAAAACTAACAACTAAAAACGAAAAGTTAATAGTTTTAGCTGAGAACTGGGAACAGACAACTGGGAACTACTATATTTGTATATTATGTCGTCAGTAAGTAAAGAATTTTTAGTTGACTCGGATAAAAAGTCGTTTGATAAGGAACACCGCCGCAAACTGCTGTGGAATATAGGTAAGTACGATGCTAAGGTTGTTATTGGCAAGCACCAATATGCCAATTTAGACTTAGCCAAATTGCGTGCTTCGGCTATTAAAACAAAGGTTATCCATAATCTTGATAAGCATTTGGTAGAGTTTGAAGCCGCTTTTACAAAACGTGGCGGCAAGGTTATTTGGGCTAACGATGCCCAGGAAGCCATTGATGCCTGTGTAGATATTGCCCATGAGTTTAATGTAAAATCGGCGGTTAAGTCTAAGTCGATGATTACAGAAGAGATACATTTTAACGAGTTGATGCCCAAGCATGGCGTTAGGCCTGTTGAAACAGATTTAGGCGAGGTTATCCAGCAGATGGATGGAGAAACCCCTTACCATATTGTTACCCCGGCTATGCACAAAAGCAAGGCTGATGTGGCTAAGCTTTTCCACGAGAAGGAAGGCATGGCCCCCGATAGTACCCCCGAAGAGATTACCATGTTTGTCCGCAAAGCCTTGCGTAAAGATTATGCAGAGGCCGAGATGGTCGTATCGGGCTGTAACTTTTTAGTGGCCGATATTGGTGGTGTATGTTTAACAGAGAACGAAGGCAACGCTATTATGGCTATTGCTTATCCTAAGGTACATATCGCCATTGTGGGTATAGAGCGTACCATACCTACTATGGCCGACCTTGATTTATTCTGGCCTTTACTTTCTACCTATGGCACAGGGCAAAACGTTACCGTATACAATAGCGTAACCCTTGGCCCACGCCAAAGCGAGGAATATGATGGCCCCGGCGATATGTACGTTATTTTGCTTGACAACGGCCGTACTAACCTTATGGCACAGCCCGAACAGCGCCAGGCACTAAATTGTATCCGTTGCGGTGCGTGTTTAAACGCCTGCCCTATCTACCAAAGCGTGGGTGGCCATACCTATGGCACTACCTATACGGGCCCCATTGGTTCGGTAATAACCCCGCACATGCGTGGTATGGAGAAGTTTAAGCATCTAAGCTTTGCCTCATCTCTTTGCGGACGTTGTACTGAGGTGTGCCCTGTTAAAATTGACTTACACGAACACCTTTTGCGTAATAGAAAAGATGCCGTAGACCAAAAGCTTACCAATCAAAGCGAGCGCCTGTCTATGTACTTCTTTAAAACCGCTGTTATGAACCGTAAAACCATGGAACGTGGCGGCGCAGGATTAAAGAACTTCTTTATATCGGCTTTCTTTAAAGGTGCCTGGGGTGATAGGCGCGACCTGCCCAAAATGGCACCTAAGTCATTCAACAAACAATGGCAAGACCGCTACAAAGGGAAAAACTAAAAGTGATAAGCTATTAATTTTTTATCTTAAAAGGGCTTGAATAATCAAAGAACTGGTTTAGTAAGTAGCCCCGACCTTTAGGTCGGGGAATAAGAATGCTGCTTATCAACGGGCTTTAGCCTAAATTCTAATATTACTCTGTAGTCCCCAACGCAATAATCAACTGCTCAAGGTCCTGCACCTTTTCAGGGTAGCCCAGCTTCTCATAAGCCGCTATCAGGTTACGCAACATTCGGCGGACAATATCAATATTAGAGCAAGGCTCATAAAACATATCCAGCGGCTGCATATTTATCTGGCGCAAAAAGGTATCAATCTCTCGCTTGCCAAACACAGTGCCCTTGCTAAAGGTGTTTATATAGAATAACACCCCATAGGGATGGTCTTCCAATTCAAGGTCTTCAAACTCGTCTTTATAAGCCAGTATAAAATGCTCTGGCAGGTTTACCCCATACACAGGCAAACCAAGGCTTTGGGCTATTACACTATATAGTATTGATAGCGATAATGGGTTACCCTTTTTACTCTCCAGCACATTATTCAAATACGAGTTTTGCGGTGCGTGAAAGTTCACCGTATTCCCGCTAAACCCGTGTATCTCGAATATAATATGGTTCATCACCCGCACCTTCTCCAGCGCGGTAAGGTTAGGGTTCAGCTCCAGCCAAATATCGCGCTTAATAACCTCTATCTTGTTTATTATTCGCTCCTCGTCCAGGTCGGGGTACTGGTATTTAGCAATCAGTATAGCGCCTTCCATAAGGCTGGGGTCTACCTTGCCTGCCCAGGCCTCCAGCTTGGTGCGTATGTTGGTAAACTGTATGTTGTGTATTATATCTTCAATACGGTTTTGCACCAGGTTGTTGAACGATGCTTCCCATGCGCTCTCCAACTCTGGTATCACTTCTTCTCCATACGACATTAACCTGTCTTTGATATTATTAAATATATCCAAGTCCGGGTCGTCCAACAAATCTATTAATGCGTTTACTTCTGCCTGGTTCATAAAATTCTCTTCACATTGCAAGTCAGTTACTAATATAGCAATAGCTCACCAAAATTTCTAAAGGTGCCCGTTTTTTAATAGGCTGTTTTATGCTTGTGCCGGTGGGCCGCCAAAGTTCATAGGGAAGCTTGGTACGCTGTTATCACCCGGTTCGGTAATCTCACCGTTGGCAGCCTCAAACTTATCTATGTTTTCAGCCAAGGCGTTTAAAAAACGCTTAGCGTGCTGTGGCGTAAGTATAATCCGCGATTTTACCTTAGCCTTAGGCACACCCGGCATCACCTGTATAAAGTCTACCACAAACTCAGCGTTAGAGTGGGTGATAATGGCTAGGTTAGAGTAATTGCCCTGCGCCATTTCTTCGCTCAGTTCAATATTAAGCTGGTTATTGTTATTGTTTTGATTTTCCATAATTACAAATTTAGGGTATAGGGGGTAGCGTGTAGCGTACAGTTCAAAAATTATTTCAGACAGTATTTAACAACTAACAGCGCTTACTGTTCAGGGTGTTTTTTTTGCAGTAGAAGGTTCTATAGCTAGTGCTGCCTACTACTAAACCTATTCTGGTATTTCATGCTACCCTCCAAAGTCCTCGTGAATAAATGGATTTATCCATTCGGACGGGGAGGACAATATCCACCATTTTTAGTGTTTCACTCACCTAATATCCATCGGGTTGCCATCAACATCTACTAAAAAGTAGCGGTACGCAATGTGTACAATAGCCCAGCCATTGCGGAATATCCCTGCCTCGTCAAACGATTCCGGAATAACCTCGTTACCCGTAGCATCTATATACCCATATTTAGGGCCTTTAATAGCGCGGGCAAGCCCCTCGGTAAACTGGTATAGCGATAGGTATTTTGGTTTGATAACCTCATTACCGCGGGCATCAATAGCGCCCCATTTCTTTTTCAGTTTTACCAAGGCTATAATGCCTTTTTGCGGCTCTTCTAAAATATCAATCTCGTCGTAAATAACATCAGCTACTTTTTTACCCAGACTGTCTACCAAACCCCACCGGCGGCCATTAAATACCGTTGCATACCCTTTGTAAAACTTGGGGTAGTAGCCCGCTTTTAACTGAGGTGCTGCTGTTTTTAAATCGAGGCGGTAGTCTGATGTAAAGGTGGGTTCTATCAGCTCCCTGCCGCTGCGGTCTATCACACCCCATTTGTTATCCAACTTCACGAAAGCCACATTGCCTTGAAAGGCGGTAATTTTATCATACTTAGGCTCTACAACCACCTTGCCGGTACTGTCAATCAACCCTGTTTTTTTATTCTGGCTGATAGGGGCGTAGCCCTTCAAAAACGATTCAAAATCATCATACTTAGGGGCTATAACCATTTTGCCGGTGCTGTCGGCAAAGCCCCAGTGGCAAACGGTGTAGCGTGTCGGTAGGCCGTTGCGTGTACCCACTTGGTATTCGCCTTCGCAAACTGCGCAGTAGCCATTACCAATAGTGCTTATAAGGTAGTAGGTAGCAGGTAGCACTATTTTGCCGCTGCTGTTTACCAGCCCGTTCTTTTTGCCCGATACTACACAGGCCAGGTTAGGCGATAGATAGCGGATGGTATCGTACATAAAAGGGGTAAGCTCTTTACCCAAAGGGCTTATAAGTCCAGCCTTGCCATCTTTGTAGGCAATAGACATGGTAGGCGAGTACCAGCGCATTTTATCAAATTCAAATAGCTTGGCAGCACCGGTTAGTTTCCACTCATTACCGCTGCGTTCCCATACGTTGCCGTTGCTAAGTTTATTAGCCTGAGTGCCAATATCGCCCAGCAGTTCGCGGCCGTTCAGGTCAACTAAAAGTAACTGGCGTTTCTCGCGCACTGGTAGCATCCCTTTTACAAAAGCCGTATGGTCTACCTTATCGTATTTCAGCTCAACAACTACTTTACCCGTAGTATCAAGTAAGCCCCATTTTTTATCTTTCTTAACCAGTATACGGTCGTTTACAAGGGTGGCAATAGTCTCATATTCATTGGGCACCTTTTGGTTGCCGTTAATATCAATAACACCCCACTTATCGTTTTGCTCAGTGGCAAATAAGTCTCCACCTAACGAGAATACCGACTCAAACTCAGGGGTTATCACCTCATGACCTGTGGTATCTATCAGCCCCATTTTGTCGCCCAGTTTCACCTGCATCAACCCCGTTGCCGTTGCTGACTGGTTTATCCAGTCGTATTTAGGTTCCAGTATCACCTCGCCACGGTTATTTATCAATCCCGATTTATCATTCATCATCACCTGCACAAAGCCGCCCCTTGTTCCCGCATCGGCATAATCATTGTAAATCGGTTTCACTATTTCCGCGCCTGTGGAATCAACAAAACCTATACGGCAATTTATCTGCGACGGTATTTTGGCACCTATTGTTTGCCTGCCCATAGAGTCTACATAAATAGTTTGGCAGCCCTGTTGCACCGCAATCATAGTGCCGCCGGCAACAAACTCAATACCATCATATTTAGGCACCAGCATCAGGTTGCCGCTGGGACTTATGAGGCCCACTTTGTTGTTTTGGCCAAGGCGTATGTAGCCTTTTCCTACCATTTTATACTCGCTGCAA
Source organism: Chitinophaga pinensis (assembly GCA_945869825.1). Classification (GTDB taxonomy): domain Bacteria; phylum Bacteroidota; class Bacteroidia; order CAMBQF01; family CAMBQF01; genus CAMBQF01. The sequence goes on from CAMBQF010000038.1 coordinate 13,844, forward strand.
ATGGCATCAATAATAATGCTGCCATCGCGGCGGGCAAAGCCCATCAGCTTATCGTTGTAGGTTACCACGGGCCCGTTTGCTATCAGGCTTACATCGGTATATTTTTGTTTAGATAGTTTTTTACCCGTAGTATCGGCAAAGTACCATTTGCCGCCTTCTTTCAAAGCTACTGTGCCCGGCCCCAGGTAGTAAATACCCTCAAAGGTTTTTATAGGGCGGCCGTTGTGCAATATCTTTTTCCCGTCTAACTGGTAAGGCGAGTTAGATACCGGTGGCTGTGCCGATAGGCTTATTGCGGCAATTAATGCCAGTGCCGAAGAAAGTGCTGTTTTAAACATAGTGCTAATTGTGTACGAAAATAGCTAAGAAACGTTCATTCCCTACAACACCCGTAAGGAAGTTATTTACTACCTTAGCCTTAAAATAGTTGATATGCGATACATAGTTTTGATATTGGTTGTTTTGGCTTTTAATGCAAACGCCCAGATTCCCACCGGTATTTTTAACGAGAAGGAGTTCTCATTGATTTTTCCTTCCAGCTGGGATACCGCTCATTTTGGTGGTATACCCGTAGTTTTTGCCCCCGAAGAAAGTGCTAAAGATGGCTTCAGGGAGAATATCAATATAACATCAGAAAAAGGTCCTATGGTTGAAGATTTAACCATTGATGAGTATGTAAAACTATCGAAAGAGAATTTAGAACCTACCCTTGGCGATGAGATTAAAACCTTTAAAGTGGTCCCTTACGTTGTTGGTAAATACAAAACAGAAGGTCGGCTGCTAACCTATACTACTACTAAGTTTGCCGATGATGGTACCGAGCTGCAACTATGGCAGGCTGTGGTAAAAGAGGGCCGTAAGTTTTTTGTTATTACCTATACCGCCACACCCGATATGTTTAACAAATACTTTAAAGAGGTAGAAAATATAGTGGGTACTGTAAGGTTTAAATAACTTATAGTTTCTTGGTTGTACGTTTCTGCCCTATGTACTCATATATTCCCACATTCATTAGTAGTAGCAGCATAGAGTATATTGTGTCTTCTGCTGGTATGGTGTATAGGCGTATTCCTAAATTTTCAGCATCGTTATAAATTACTACAGGCAATGCGGTAAGCACCCCGTTTACTATAAAAAACGGAATCAGGTGTACAACGTACCCCATCCAAAAATAACCTCCCAGCCTGTTTTTAAATACTTTTATGTACACCACCAAAAACAGCGCGGTAAGTATAAAAGTAATAAACGTATACATTTTATTATGGCTTAGAACACCTGCTACTACAAGGGCAATGGCTATAGCGGGGGCAATATATTTTGATGGTTTTTCTAAGTAATCGGGTAGGTAGGCCTTTAAGCATTCATAAATAAATACGCAGCCATAGGGTACTGTTATAAAAAACAGCCACTCTTCTAATGGCAGGTTTCCTATGTATACTCCAATCAAATACTCGGGGTTAAAAGCCCACACACCATAGTGTGTTTTAAGCATATCCCACACAATAAAAAATGCACCGGTAACACCTATGCCCCAAACTAACTGAGGCCATTTTTTATAAAAGGCCACCTTTTTATCAAACGATAATACAAATGGAAAAAACAGTGTTGCAATGTTTAATAGTAAGTATGTGTAGTGCTTATCAAACATAACTTACAGTAGGTTTAGCCTATAGCGCGCATCCGACTTTAGTAAAATATAAATCTTTATTATATTATTTATTCTTATGCGTTCTACTTTAATGGTATCGGGTTTTTTGCTCTTTATTTTTTTAAATAATTTAGTGTAGTACCGGTAGGCCAGGTATACACCTTTGCGGCAGCCAATTGGCAGTTCTTTAATACCAGCTAAAGCATCGTTAAAATCTTTTTCTATTTCTGCTTCTATTAGCTTTTTATCTGCACTGGTAAACTGTTCAAAGTCTATACCCGGAAAATAAATTCGTCCGCGCTCATCAAAATCATCTTTCATATCACGCAAAAAATTCACTTTTTGAAAAGCGGCACCCAAACTGCGCGCAGGTGCTTTCAGGCGTTCAAATTCAGCTTTGTCGCCGTTGCAAAAAACCCTAAGGCACATAAGGCCTACCACCTCTGCCGATCCATAAATGTATTGCTCATAAAGCTTATCACTGTATGTATGCCCTGTTAAGTCCATTTCCATAGAGTCTAAAAAGGCATCTATCAATTCCTGCTCTATACCATAGTGTCTTACAACCTGCTGAAAGCTGTTGATAATGGGGTTCATTGATAAACCTCTTTGCAACGCCTTGTAGGTGTCGTCCCTAAACTCGTGAAGCAATGTTGCCTTGTCTTGTTCATGAAAAGTGTCAACAATCTCATCGGCATAGCGCACATAGCCGTATACAGCGTATATAGCATCGCGGTATTCTTTAGCAATAAGCGATATGCCTAATGAAAAAGACGTACTGTAGTACTTGGTAACTATACGGCTGCAAAGTATTGCAGTGGTATCAAAAAGCTGCTTTTGTTCTGTAAATAATTTACTTTTATTGGGTTCCATTACTAAATTTGGTTAAGCTTCTTCTACTATTCTTTCAGTTACAAGTCGCGAGCTTATAACAACTATCGGCAGCCCCGTTCCTGGTGTGGTTGATGCGCCGACATAATACAGGTTGCTTAGCTCTTCGTCTTTATTAGCGGGCCTAAAACCGCCTATCTGGTTTAAGCCGTGGGCAAGGCCCAGGCCGCTGCCACGGTAAAGGTTAAGGCTGTTTTGCCACTCTGTAGGCGACAATATAATTTTCGTAACAATATTGTTTGCTATATCATAACCAACGCGCTTGCCCAAATCATCAATAATTGTTTCGGCCAGTTTCTCCGCATCATCCCACGATTTTTTGTAGCGCAAATCGGGCACAGGGCATAGTATAAAAAGGTTTTCGCAGCCTTCAGGTGCGCAGTCAGCATTCGATTTTGAGCTTACGTTTACGTAATAGTAAGGCTTATCGGGGTTTACTGATAGTTTAAAAATATCATCAGCATACTCTTTAAAGTTATCTCCCAAAAAGTAGTTGTGGTGGTTCAGCCCTTCTATTTTGCCTTTCACCCCTAGGTATATGGTAAAAGGGGCAAGGGTCCAGTCCATAGCATCTAAACGCTCTTCAGTATAACGTGCGCGTTTCAATATCTTCCCTCGGAATGATGCTGCATCAGCATTAACCACAAAAATATCGGCTTTGTGTTCCACCCCTTTATTATCCCTTATGGCAGTTACTTTTTTGCCGTCGGTAATACATTCAACCACTTCGGTATTGTATTCAAACTTAACACCGCGTTTGTGTAATTCAGCAACAAGCTCTTCAACAATACGGTACATGCCGCCTTTTACATTCCAGTAGCCATCGTGCTGTAGTTCTGTATAGTTAAGCAGTTTGTATACAGCAGGCGTTTCAAAAGGTGTAGCTCCTAAAAAGAATGCTACTAATGAGAAGATTACCTTTACCTCGTTGCTTTCAAACGAGTTTTCAAGGTCTTTCCACATAGAATAAAACATACGCGGGGCATGTTTCCAAGGCACACGGGTAAGCTGCAAAAGGTAATGCAGTTTGCCATCAAAGTTTTGCTTTATAACAATATTCTCGGTGTCATGAAAAATTGCCCTGGCATTGTCAAGGTATTTCTCCACCTTGGTCTTAAAGTGTGGCTCTACTGCTTCAAATTCAGCAGCCAGTTTATCAAGGTCGGTAAATATGTTATATCGTTTGCCGTTGCTAAAATTAACGGTATATAATGGATCAAGCTTCTGGTACTCCAACGGGTCTTTCATCCCGCAGGCTTCAAATAGCTCTTTAAACTCGTAACTCATGCTAAAAAACGATGGGCCCATGTCAAATGTAAAACCATCACTTTTCAATTGGTTAAGTCGTCCACCTGGTTGGTGGTATTTTTCCAGCACGGTTATGTCTTTATAACCTTTTGTTGTTAGCCTTAACGCTGTTGCCAACGCCCCTAACCCCGATCCTGTTATCAGTACTTTTTTGCTCATTACTTTTTAAAATATTTTGGGTGGGGCAATAAAAATCCAAACGACTCACCGTCTTCCTTTTCCATCTTTTTATGGTGGATTTTGTGTGCCATGCGCAACGCACGTAAGTAGCGGTTATCAACTTTGCTAAACCATTTTAGCCTGCGATGTACATAAATATCGTGTACAAAAAAATATGCGGCACCGTAAGCTGCTATACCAATACCCAGATAAAAGCGGTAATCAAGGCCGTTAGCCGCGCCGCCTATAGTAAGTATCATAGAAATAATGGCAAAAAATACCCCAAACCAATCGTTACGCTCAAAAGCACGGTAACCGGGCTCGTGGTGGTCTTTGTGCAGGCTCCATAAAAAGCCGTGCATTATATATTTGTGGGTAAACCAGGCAACAAACTCCATGCCTGCAAAAGCCCCTAAAAAGCAAAATGTATATACTAACCAGTTCATGTATTATATCCGTAAATAACTTTGTAAACAACAGTACTTTATTATTGTTTAATGTTTTTTATAAAAAATTAAACAAAATTAATTAAGTGCAATAAAATCAATTATGTAACTTTTGACAAAGTTATACAAACTGCCTAATAATTATAAGTAAGATAAAGAAAATAACTTGTATAGAGAATAGAAAAATAGCCATCATGTTGTGTACCCGTGTGCTACGGTAAATGTAGAATAAGCTGAACAGGCTGCCCGCAACAAACCATGCTATATAGTTTTGTAACGGTATTGCGCCATTGTGCCAATGCCAGTAGCCCATTGCAATGGCATTAGGCTCTAATATTAAATCATAACCAGTCATTATTCCGCCTGCTAATAGCGCCGTTGGTAGCATTGGTAATTTAAACAGGCCAGCAATTTGTGTAGAGCAGTACACCATAAAAAACCAATTTAATCCAAGTATCAAAGGTACTTCCATCATTTTGGGCCCTAACACATTACCATAGCTATACTCACCAAATATTACACCTGTTTTTACTCCGTCAACCTCTAAAAAAAAGCCAGCCACACCTACTAATAACGATTTGAAAACAAAGTTAATACCCTGCATGGTGATATAATCGCCTGGGCTAACTCCGCGCAACTGCTGCTCTTGCGCTTTTTGCATTATGGTGTGCGATGTGGTATGGTAAAAAACTACCAGCACAACAGCCAGCATTATGTTTACTGATGAAAGGGCTACAAAAACATCGTGGCATACGGGTAATGATAAGCCTACAAGGCCTACAATGTATATAATAATTACTATCAGGTATATCAGGTGGCTACGCTTCACTATTTATTATTTATGATGGTTTCTGCGGTAATTTTTGCCGATGCTAAGCATATCGGTATCCCCCCGCCAGGGTGCACACTTCCGCCGCAAAAATACAGCCCTTTTATTTTATCGCTGTAGTTTTTGTGTCTGAAAAACGCTGCAAATTTATTATTGCTGCTGGTGCCGTATAACGACCCTCCTAATGATGAGGTGCGGCTTTCTATAAGCTGTGGGTCTAAAATCCATTCACAATCTATATACTGTGCAATATCCTCGCCCAGGTGTTTGCTTAATTTTTCTAGCACAATGGCTCTTGTTTGTTGCGCAATATCTTGCCAGTTTTGGCCAGTATGTTCAGGTGCGTTAACCATTACAAACCAGCTTTCGCAGCCTGTTGGGGCATCGGCCTTGGCTATTTTTGATCCTACAAAAACATATATGGTAGGGTCTTTGTAAACTGCTTTCTTATCAAACAGACTTTCAAACTCAGCCTTATAATCTTCAGCAAAAAATATGTTGTGCAAATCAAGCTGGATAAACTCTTTTTTCATCCCCCAGTTAAATACCAGTGCCGATGTAGACCTTTCTTGCTTTAACAATTTTCGGGCTGTAGGTTCGTCATTTAACAAATGCCTGTAGGTAACAACCACATCGGCATTGCTAACCACCAGGTCAGCTTTGTATTCCTCACCTCCGGCTGTAATGCCGCGGGCGGTATCGTTTTCAATAATTATCTTTTCTACTTTAGTATTGAAGGTAAATACTACACCCAGTTTTAAAGCCAGGCGGTATATAGCGTCGGTAATGCTGTACATGCCTTTAGTTGGCAGGTAAGCGCCCAAACCATACTCCACATGCGGAATAACATTTAAAACCCCGGGTGCTTTGTAGGGGTTGCTGCCGTTGTAAGTGGCATACCTGTCAAACAGCTGCACTACTTCGGGCTTAGAAAAACGCTCGGTATTGGCTTTGTGCATGGTTTTCATCACATCCATCTGCCCAATGCTCAATGCACTTTTCCAAAACTGGCGGCTTAGGTAGGTATACTTATCGCCAAAGGGTTTAAATATAAAAACGTCCGATGTTAACTCCCAAAGCCTTTTACTATGTTGCAGGTGGGCAATAACGTTAGCAGCCTTTTCGCCGGTTACGCGTTCTACCTCTTCAGCAAATTTAGTATTATCGGCATAGGCATTAAGTACCTTGCCGTTGCTAAAAAAGTAGCGGCAAATGGTAGTCAGCTTTTCTATTTCAAGGTAGTCTTTCAGGTTTTCGCCTGCTTCGATAAAAAGCTCTTCAACCAAATAGGGCAGGGTAAATAGCGATGGGCCAATATCAAACCGATAGCCATCAACATGCATTTCGGCCAATTTGCCGCCTGGTTTCTCGGCAGCCTCAAAAACCTGCACGCTAAAACCTGCTGTAGCCAACCTTACGGCCGTAGCTAAACCTGCTACTCCGCTGCCTATAACTATTGCCGATTTACTTTTTTGCATAAGTAGTATAATGTTTAAAGGCTTAAATTGTTTTAAACGGGCCTTAGTTTGTATTTATTAAATTCTAATTTGTATTACACCGCTTGCATTTACTATTATTGCATTGTTAAATAGTATAAAGGTTAAATGAAAGCTTATTTGGGTAAGGTAGTATTATTTTTTTTGTGCCTGCTTAGCTTTGCAGCAAAGGCTCAAATGCCCCAGGATAGTATTTTTGGCCGAGATACTTCTGTTGTTGATGTTTACACGCCCCGTGCCACCCTCGATAATTTTAAGCTCTTAAAACAAGTAGTTTCAACACTGGGCATAGGTAGTTCTTTTGCCTGCCAGGGCTATTACGGTATTTTTTATATGTGCGAGCTTCCTCCCTATGTTATTGGCGGGGTAAACTACAACAACCGCTGGTGCAATATCCAGTACAAAATATCAGGCAACGACAGTGTCCGCGCCAACCTGGTTTTAATAACGGCCGAAATTCATAACCCCGACTACCAGCTAAAAACTCTCGAGGCTTTTGTTGATGTTATCCGCAAAACAATGAATATGCTTGGTGAAGTGTTCCCTAACGATTTACGCTCATCAATTATGGATATGCGCGAGTTTAAAATACGCACATCACGAGGCTATGTGGTGCGCCTAAAAGTATACCATACCCAGTTTGATGCCCTTGAAATTAAAATCGACGCTACAGGCATAGAGTAATTATGGTCAATTGTTAATGGTCAATTGACAATCTAATTTTTCATTTTTCGTTTCTCATTGTTTCATTGCAACCTCTTTCTTGCGGAAGCAATCAACAGTATGGTCGTTTACCATGCCTGCTGCCTGCATATACGCGTAGCAAATGGTAGAGCCTACAAACTTAAAGCCTCGTTTTATAAGGTCTTTGCTCATGGCATCGCTCTCTGGGCTTTTAGATAGGAAGTTGCCTATACTGGGCTTGTTCACAATCGTTTTGTTGTTTACAAATTGCCAAATGTATTTATCAAAGCTGCCAAACTCTTTTTGCACCGCCATAAACGCCTTGGCGTTGCCAATGGTAGCTTTTATCTTTAACCGGTTGCGGATAATGCCATCGTTAAGCATCAGCTCTTCAACATTGCTATCATCCATTGCTGCAATCTTTTTCAGGTTGTAGTTTAAAAATGCCTTGCGGTAGTTTTCGCGCTTGCGCAATACAATAAGCCAGCTAAGCCCCGCCTGGAAACCATCCAGCACAATAAACTCAAAATGCTTTTGGTCGTCGTGTACCGGTACACCCCATTCAGTGTCGTGGTATTCCATCATAATATCATTGCCCAGGCACCAGGGGCAGCGTATAAATTCTTTTTTAGTAGCCATTTATGGAATATTGTTGTTATTTTAATCTATGTAAAGAGTTTCAAATTTAACGCAATATGCAAACAAAGCAATATACCCTGATACTATTGTTGATATTATGTCTGGGGGCATTTAGCAGCAAGGCTTTTACCGATTTGTACCCTCAAAAAAGTAGGCCTACCGATAGTATTATGAACCTGATGTATAAACCTGATAGTTATCTAGGTACGTTAAAGGCGCTGGAGAAAATGGATAAGGGTATAGCCTCGTCGTTAGATAGTGCAGTAACCTTTGTAAACAACCTGCCGGGCTGTTGGGCTATGAGCCCTGTGTACAAATACCGCTTAATGCGCCTAAGGCATTATCAAATTAGCGGGTATGCCAAAATGGTTTCTAAAGAGTATGCTGTTTTTGATAAAATAGAAAAGGAGTACCCGCCCAGTACAGACCCCAATAACGGCATGATGGAAGTAGACAAACCCGTCATCTATCTATATGCAATAACAGAAACCAACATAAACGTCAAACTTGATTTTGCGGGGGTCGACTTATACACCTGGCCTAAGATTGATGCGAAGAACAACTGGAACGTAATCGCTCAGCCTGATGGAATGTTGAAAGATGCCGCAGGCGAAGAATACCCTTACTTATTCTGGGAAGGCAAGATGGATAATTTTAGCTGGGTAGATATGAATGAAGGCTTTGTAGTACCTGCTAACGAAACCGAAACATTCTTCCGCGACAAACTAAAATACCTTGGGTTAAACAGCCGCGAGTATACCGACTTTATAACCTTTTGGGCTCCAAAAATGAAGGATAATGCATACAATTTTATCCGTTTTGAAACTACCGCTTATATTGGCGAAGTGCCATTAACAGTAACCCCAAAACCCGAAAGTAGCCAGCGCATATTGATGGTGTACAAAGGTCTTGAAGAGCCTCTTACTGTTAAAGAACAGGTATTGAAACCATTTACCCGTAAAGGCTTTACCCTGATAGAATGGGGCGGTACAGCCATGCCCACAATTGTAAACTAAGAGATATGAAAAAGCATATAATAGGTATTTATAGCACACTTTTATTGGTATTTACTACTGGCGCTTATGGTACAACAGAATACATAACAGGCGAAAGCATTTCACGTTTAGATTCCTTGTTAAACCTGCGTTTTGAAAGTAGCACATATAGAAAAACGTTAGTAGAAATTGCGAAGTACGATAAACCTCAATCGTTAAAAATAGACAGTGCTATACAGTATTTGTATGTGTTAAATTACAACTGGGCTATGACAGGTCCATATCAACAACGTATGCAAACTCTCAGGTATTACCAATTACCTGGTTATGCCCTGTTGGTAGAACAAGAATTTATGCTTTGGCAGAATATCCAGAAAGAGTATCCTGGTTATAGAAATCCCAAGCTTGATAACGATCCGGGTGATGACCGCATAAGGGTGCAACCCTTAAAGCCGGTTATATACCTC
>CAMBQF010000039.1 GCA_945869825.1 Chitinophaga pinensis
CCTTTGCTTAGCTTCTCTCCTACCCAGGTATCAAACTCAGTAGCCCAGTCGTATACAAATTTATCGTTGCCCTTTTGCAATGCTTCCATGCTCATACGCAGGTTATGCACTACGTTTCCGCTGCCAATAATAAGCACACCACGCTCGCGCAGGGCTTTTAATTGCTGCGCCAGTTTATAGTGGAAATCAATAGGCTTATCGTAATAATCAATACTCATTTGGAATACCGGTATATCAGCTTTTGGAAATAGATGCATTAATATGGTCCACGCTCCGTGGTCAAGGCCCCAATCGGTAGTGGTTTTAACAATGGGCGCCAGTTTGGGCACTTCAATAGCATAGTCGGGCGAGCCTGGCGCATTATACTCCACATCGAACAAGTCTTGCGGAAAGCCCCCAAAGTCGTGGATGGTTTCAGGCGCTGCGCTGGCCTGTACCAGGGTGCCTTTGGTAAGCCAGTGGGCCGATACTACCAAAATAGCGTTTATAGTATGCTTGCTACGAAGGTCTTCGCCTGTCTTTTTAAGGCTTTGGGTAAATGGATTGTCCAACAGGGCATTCATAGGGCTACCGTGGCCTACAAATAACACCGGCAAGCGGTTTGTTTTTTCAAAGCCAGACGAGAGGGTATGCAATTCGTTCAAATTCATAGCGTATGCAGCTAAAGGGGTGGCGGCCAATAATTTTAAAAAGTGCGAGCGTTTCATAAGCCGGTAATCTAACGCAAATATACAAATAATGTTGCAACATCAATAACTTACAACTTGGAGCTGATAGCTTATAGTTTGGCTTTATATTGTTAGATTTGTATCAAATAATAAAAATGAAAAATACACTAATAGCCTTAATTGCCATAGTTTTGGGCCTAACAATATCAGCCTGTAAAAAAGATAACCAAGACGACGGTCCTAAGCTTATTTTCAAGTTTAAGTTCGACTCTACCCAGGTACGCCTTAACAATATAGGCCAGCCTGCAACACTTCCTGCTGGGCATGCGGCACAATCGCCGGTGTTCCGTAAAATGTGTGCCCACTATATAGAACTTGCCCCAACAGCCTTTACGGCCCTGGGCAGTGGCAACGTGCTGTACCGTGCTGATGAAACCACCGCAGGTGGTAGCAATGCCATAGATTTTTCTAAAGCCAAAATAGTAGCCGAAGGCGAGGACTTCTTCTCTATCCCCCTAAGTTCTGTTACACCCGGCACTTACGAGTGGTTGCGCATATCGCTGGCCTACCAAAACTACGACATTAAATACCGCCAAAGCGGTTACAACGGCACAGGTACAGTGGCATCGTTTTTGGGCTTTAATAGCTATATAGGCACCTACAATATAAACACACAGCCCATAACCGTAAATGCTAACAGGGCACAAGGCTACTGGGCTTTTGAAACCAATGTTTTTGGCCAGTATTATACCACATCGGGGCAAGCCCCGGCAGGTGCTACCACGGTGGTAAACCCCTTAGCAAGCTCATCGCCAATACCGGCGGGCTCTTGCGTGGTTACAGGTCCATTTGGCCAGGCGCTTACCATTACGGGTAACGAAACCGAGGATATTGTTATTACCGTATCGCTATCTACCAACAAAAGCTTTGAGTGGACCGATAACGGCGACGGAGTATACGAGCCATCGGCCGGCGATCAGGTAATTGATATGGGCGTTAGGGGATTGATACCTACTGTGGAGTAATATTCCATCCTTCTCCCCCTCTCTCTTTAGGAGAGGAAATTAAGGGTGAGGGAAAAACAAAAATCCCCGATTGGATATCCAATCGGGGATTTTTAATGTTATATGCTAGTGCTAATTACTCAGCAGCAGGAGCTTCGCCTTCAGCAGCAGGAGCTTCAGCTACCGGAGCAGCTTCTTCAACTACTGGAGCAGCAGCTTCAGCTACCGGAGCAACTTCTTCAGCTACAGGGGCCGCTTCTTCAGCAACCTCTTCAGCCGGAGCTTCTTCTACTACAGGGGCATTTTTAGCCTCAATAGCTTTCGCTTTAGCAGCTTTAACAGCAGCCTCAGCAGCCATACGGTTTTGCTCTACGCTTTTCTTAGCATCGCTAAGTTTCGATTTCTTAGCATCAACCTCGCTGTTTTTGTTGTCTAACCATTTAGCAAATTTTTCATTTGCTTGTTCTTCGGTTAATGCACCTTTAGCAACACCACCTAAAAGGTGTTTTTTGTAAAGCACCCCTTTGTAAGAAAGGATAGCGCGAACGGTATCAGTAGGCTGCGCACCGTTGTTTACCCAGTTTAGGGCACTATCAAAGTTTAAGTCGATGGTGGCAGGGTTAGTGTTTGGGTTGTAAGTGCCTATCTTTTCGATAAACTTCCCGTCACGTGGTGCACGACCATCAGCAATTACGATATGATAGAAAGCGTATGACTTTTTACCATGACGTTGTAATCTGATTTTTGCAGGCATTTTTAAATTATTTTTAAATTAATTATTTAATAAGGGGTGCAAAGATAGTAATTTATTATAAACACACAACACTATAAAACAAATGGGCACCCAAGGACAATCTTTACGCACTATTTCTTAACCCGTTTAAGGACGAGACGGTTCATAGGGTCTATGCCAAAGCCGGTGACGCGGCGGTTTACAAAGCGCACGGCACGGTCGTAGTAAAGGAACATAACAGGGGCGTTTTCTACCACCATATTATCCAGCTGCTGGTAAAGGGCAAAGCGGGTACTATCGTTTATGGCGCGCATGGCGGTTTCAAAAAGCTTGTCGTATTCGGCACTTTTAAAGTGGGTGTAGTTGGGGCCGCCGGGGGCAAAGTTTTTGCTGTAGAACAGGCTTAGGTAGTTCTCGGCATCAGGATAATCGGCCAGCCACGAGCCACGGAAAAAGTCCATGCCCTGGTTGGCTACTATTTTGCGGTGGGTGGCACTCTCGTTAACCTCAATTTTAGAGTTAACGCCTATAGCAGATAGTTCGCTTTGGATAAACTCGCAAATATCTAAGTAGTTGGCGGTGGTATTAATAACCAGTTGGGGCAAGCCGTTACCATTGGGGTAGCCGGCTTCGGCCAACAGGCGGCGGGCTTCGGCGGGGTTGTAGCTATAGCCTTTTACAGCATTGGCACTAAACGATGGCATGCCCTTGGGCACAAAGCCTGCGGTGGCAGGGGTTATCATATTATTGCGCAGGTAGCGGGCCATTTTGTTCCTATCTATAGCATAGTTTAAGGCCTGGCGGATGCGCTTATCTTTATACACACCGGCTTGTACGCGGGGCAGGCTTTCATCAACCAAAAAGCCCATATACTCGGTGTTTAGGTAGGGTACTGAGAGGAGGTAGAACCTATCAGCATACTTGGTGTTTAGCGTGCCAGCTTTGGTAAGCAGCTCGTCTTTATACACGCCGTCAATGTCTTGCAGCATGTCTATCTGGCCCTTGGCAAACTCCAGAAAAGCCACCTGCTTGTCGGCTATAAAGGAGATGGAAACAGCATCCAGATAAGGCAGGCGTTGCCCTTGGGCGTCGCGCTCAAAATAGTTAGGATTTTTCCAAAGGATAAGGCGGTTTCCCTCGTACCAATATTTAACAAAGAAAGGTCCTGTGCCTACAGGGTGGCTGCGGAAGTCTTTACCATACCGCTCTACCCCCTCGTGCGGCACTACTACGCAATAGGGCATGGTGAGTATTTGCAGAAAGGGCGCGTACGGCTCTTTAAGGGTTATGGTAAAGGTAGTATCGTTAGGGGCGGCAAAGCCACCATCGGCCACAGTGCGGAACACCCACTCGCCGGGCGATGCGGTTTTACTATCCTTAATACGGTTGAAACTGTAGAGGAAATCGGCAGCTGTAACCTTGCGGCCTAGCGAGTCGGGGAATACCTCGCTGCGGTTGAAGAATACATCGCTACGCAGGGCAAAGGTATAGGTAAGCCCATCGGCACTAATGGCCCATTGCTTAGCTATGCAAGGCTCTACGAGGAGGCTGTCATTAAGCTGCACCAGCCCATTAAAAAGTTGGGTTACAGGCCAAATGTTGGCTTTGTTGTTGGCAAAGGCGGGATCGAGCGATGATACGCCCTGGGGCTCGTTGTAATAAAAGCAGGTGCGGCCGTTGGCGGTGTCTTTATGCCCGCAGGCGGTAAAAGTGCCAATGGTAGCCAGTAGTATTACAATATGGATATATCGCATTTAGCGCGCCTATTCTTTGTCTATCAGTTTATCCAGCACAGGGCGGTCGTCTCTGTTGGCAATGTTCCAGGCGGTGTAAAACACCAAGTGGGCTATTTTGGTTGCCTTGTCGTACAAAATCTTGTCGTAAGTGTCAGTAGGCTGGTGGTAGTCGGCATGCACACCACTAAAGTAAAATATAACAGGTATATTGTTTTTTGCAAAGTTGTAATGGTCTGACCGGTAGTAGAAACGGTTAGGGTCGGTATCAGAGTTAAAGGTATAATCCAGGTTCAGGTTTGTGTACATAGAGTTACTCTTCTCGCTAACGAAATGCAAATCGTAACTAAGCTTATCAGAGCCAATAAGATACACATAGTTAGTATCGGCAATGTGTGCACTGTCTATACGGCCTATCATATCTACGTTAAGGTCGGCAACGGTATTTTTAAGTGGGAAAACAGGGTTCTCTACATAGTATTTAGAACCCAAAAGCCCCTTCTCCTCACCAGAGTCGTTCAGGATAAGGATGCTCCTACGGGGGCGGAAACCTTCGGCAGAGGCCTTTGCAAAGGCTTTTGCAATAAGCATAATGGCTGCCGTACCCGATGCATCATCGTCGGCACCATAATAAATATCTTTCCCTTTTTTACCCAGGTGGTCGTAGTGGGCGCTGATAACCAATACCTCGCTTTGCTTATCGGTACCTTGTATATAGCCCAATACGTTAGAACTCATACCACCACTAACACCGCTGCGCTCTTTTACCTCAAACTCCTGAAAATAGCTGTTGCCATTGCCAGGTTCTACATCGTTCTTTTTGTAAAAGCGGCGGATAAAATTAGCTGCCTTTTGTTGTCCCTCCGTTCCCGATTCGCGACCCTCAAATTTTTTAGATGCTAAGGCTTTTACGAGTTTTTTCATATCGGAGGCATTTACCACTTTGGCAAACTTCTGGGCGTTAGCATCAACCTGTGCACTACCTTGTATGTAAAGAGCCAAAAGGCATATTATTAGGACTGCTTTTTTCATTATAAAACCAAATTTTGGGCTAATGTACTAATAATTAGCCTGCACGGTTACACGCAAAAGGCAGGCTAAAAGCCTGCCTTTGTAAAAATCATAGTATGGTAGGTTATCTAATATTATTTCTTTGGGGTAGTATTTTCTCTTTTACCTGTTGATAGCTTTTGCGAACCCGGGTTTACTTGTTTTTTCTCTTGTGTTACACCAGCTGGCGCCTTTTTGTTTGTAGCAGCAGGACTAACGGTTTCTATTGACTCGTTTGCAGGCGCTGCTGCATCTTTATCACTACCTGTTAATGATACAGGAGTTGTAGAGTCTGCCACTTTAACAGGGCGAACATTAATGGCAGGGTTTTTAAGCGCGCCATCTGTATCAGACTTTTGGGTTTGTATCCTTGCGCCAGATTGTGTTTCAGGAGCTTTAGTATCGGTAGTTGTTTGTGCAGAAACCGCTACTGCAAAAAACGAAGCAAATGCTGTAATTAATAAGGCTTTCATAATCTAAATATTAATGTGGTTAATTAAATAGTAAATCAATATTAATGTATTTTTTCTTCAAATGCAATTTTTTCAACCCTACGTTGGTGTCTTCCACCTTCAAAGGCGGTGCGTAAAAAAGCATCCAGTATTTTGCAGGCTTCATCAGTACTGATAAAACGGGCCGGCAGGGCTACTATATTAGCGTTATTGTGCAGGCGGGCCAATTCGGCCACTTCAGCATTCCAGCTAAGCGCAGAACGTATTCCGGCATGCTTGTTGGCTGTCATATTGATTCCGTTTCCACTACCGCAAATAAGTACACCAAAATCAGCCGTACCGTTTTCTATTGCCGCTGCTACTGCATGGCCATAGTCGGGATAGTCTGTACTTTCGGCAGAGTGGGTACCAAAATCTTCAACAGCGCCTACCTTTTCTTTTATATATGCCTTAAGCTCTTGTTTAAGAGCAAAACCTGCATGGTCGCTACCAAAGGCCAGCTTTATTTCATTCAATGGCTTACTCATAATCTATCGTATCAAACTCACGCGCCCAATGTACACTTTTGATGTATCACTGACTTTATCAAGCACGGTTATTTTATAAATATATACGTCAACCTGTACATCATTATCCTTGTGAGTTCCATTCCAGCCATTATTTATATCATTTGATACAAATAATTTCTGGCCCCAACGGTTAAATATCAGCATCTCAAAATCGGTATTGTCACCTAAAATACCCTTAGGCATAAACACATCATTCTTACCATCGCGGTTTGGTGTAAAGGCATCAGGTATATACAATGTTTTAACCTCGGCAATATATATATTGCCTATAACCGTGTCTTTGCAACCATAATTGTTAGTTACCACAAGTGTAACAGGGTAATCGCCTACGCCGGGGAAAAAGAATATAGGGTTTTGTGCCGTAGAACTGCCAAGGTTGTTAAAGTCCCAGGCCCAGTCTACAACATCAGTTGTCGAAGCATCGTAAAACTCTACGTTTGGCTCTAACACATTAGCCTGCCCTGCATTGCTGGTAAAGTTTGCGGTTGGTGGAGCCAGTGTATTTACTAATTGTATACCCGTATCGGTACAGCCGTTAGCATCGGTAGCGGTGAACGTGTAGGTACCACCACACAGGCCTGTTACGATACTGTCTGTAGCATTGCCCGGCGACCATGAAATAGTATACGGAGCCATACCACCCGATAGGGTTGCTGTTGCCGTTCCGTCGCAGAATAGAGGGCAGGTTTCAGGAGTTGAAACCGTTAACACCCTAAATTCAGGTGGAGAGTTAAGTACAACCGTATCTGTAGCTATACAGCCAAAGTTATCTATAGTCTGAATAATGTATTGGCCAGCACAAAGGGTTGCACTGGTGTTAGTGCTGGCTACGTTTGGCAACCAGTTGTAGCTAAATGGTGCTTGCCCCTGTGTTGGGGTAATGGTAATTTGTCCGTCGCAATTGGTAAAGCAGTTTAAATCTACCGATGCTACCTGGGTTGATATTAATGAGTTGGAACCTATAACAAACGATACCGTATCGGCACAGCCAGAGTTATCAGCAACAATTACATCATAAGCGCCGGCGCAAAGGTTGGTGCCGTTGGCTGTATTAGCCAGGTTAGGTGTCCAGCTGTAGGTTACGTTGCCAATAAAGTTTTGTACATCAAGGTCGGCTGTACCATCGCACAGCCCAACGCACGATGCATTAGTGCTTTGCAGCAGCGATGCTGATATTTGCGGCACCTGGTTTACTACAATGTTAGCTGAACCTGTGCAACCATTAGTATCAGTAACCGTGATGGTATAGTTGCCCAAAGCAACCTGTATGGTATCGTTTACAAGGTTACCCGGTGTCCACAGATAGCTAACAAAGTTGTCTGGAGTGGCAATAAGGGTATTAAGGCCTGTTACACAGTTAGCAATAGGGCCAACAATTTGCGGCACAGGCGGCTGCAATGGATATACCGTAAATGGGTCAGAGGTTACCTCGCATCCGCCGCTATCTACCGTTACTGTGTATACGCCAGGTAAGCTGGTAGTAATTGTGCTCGTAGTATCGCCCGTTGGCGACCATAGGTAATTAAAATATCCAGGTGTTGCCGAAAGCACCGTCTGTTCTCCGGGGCATATTAACGAGTCGCCAGTAATAACAGGTTTCTGCGGTGGTTCAGTAACATACACCACAATATTAATTATGGTGCTGGCTGGTGGCACTGCATTATCGGTAGCTACAAACTGAAGTATATTATAACCAATATTGGTAGAGTCGGGCGCAAAGGTTGCGTTTACGGTACTAATATTGCCTGTAGTGCCAGTACCACTAAAGTTTGGTACTCCTGTAGGGTTAACTACTGTTGTGGTTGTTTGGTTAGATTCTGGTGAAAGGAAATCAAAGCTAAAGTTGAGCACATCGCCAGGGCAAACTATACTGGTATCGCAGGCACCCGTAAGTCCTGTGGGTATTGGGGCTATATTATTGTTTACGGTACAGGTATTAAAGTTGAAAGAGCGGTTATCAAGCCAGCTAACACCATCGCTGGTATTACCGGGGCCGTCATAATCTACACCGGCATGGTCAAAACGGCCAAATTGGGCATTGGCAACACCGTCGCCTTTATTAGCACCTACAGTGGCAGGCGTTCCGCCAAAACCGCCTGTTCCGCCCGATGCTGAACCGGTAGTCCACTGCATATCGCCATAGCAAAACGCAACGTTAGTGCCAATGGGTATAATACTATCCTGTCCGTTGGTAAGTATTAATTGAAAGTCATTCAATTTATCGGCTTGGCTGCTAAAGTAGCCAACCGTTCTCCAGCGCACTACAATGTGGGTAGGTGTTACCTGATAGTAAACTATGCCGCTAGCTAAGTTTCGGGTATCAACATCGGCCCAAAAGGGAGCCACCATTACATAGCTTGAACTAGGGAAAGAGCTGGAACTGAATGTACCGTATGACGCGCCGAACGACACGTTACCGTTGTTATTGATATACAACGAGTTGTAGTTAGTACCATACAAACAAAAGTTAAACGGCAGGTTTATCTGGCCTGTCGATCCGTCATCGTTTCTGTACTCAGGGCCATTGTAAAAGCTAAAAGGCGCCACGTTAAACGTGTTGTCTATAGGCACCATGCAGTTGCACTGGGTTGTTTGCTTTTCCTGCGGAATATTGTTGGCAGGAACCGGCGGTGGCATAACCATACCATCGGTAGGGGTGCCAAATATATCTTGCGGGAGCAGGTTTTGCTCTTTCAATGCCTGATAATCAGGGCTCTCTGGCGTAATATTAGCGCCGTTTTGCGCAAACGATACCAAAGAGATACATACCGCTAAGATTGTGGAGAGTAGACGTGTTTCTATAGATTTCATTTTATGATGGTGAACAAATTTAGAAAAGTAGATTAACTTATCCTACAAAAAAGTACTTTAGCATTAACAAAAAATCATATTAAAATGAAATTTTTAGCTAAGTACTTGTTTTTCAGTATAATCATTTTTGCACTGTCTGTTACCCACCCCATAAAGGCACAAACCGCTGCCGATAAAGCTGCTATTACCATAAGCAAAGGCACAGTTACCATAAATGGAACAAAATTCAGCAGTGCCGATATATTTTTTATGGGTACGGTAGAGAGTTTATTAGGCAAACCCGACAGGGTTAAAGACGGATATAACCGCCTGCATACTTACGATAAGCTTGGTTTGGTGTTTTTTGAAAACACAAGCACCCGCACTATAAATGAAGTTCAGGTATTTATTACTATTGATAATTCGCTTGATTTTTGCCCTAAAATACCATTTAGAGGGCTACTTAAAATTGAAAAAACAGCAGTAAACAGCGGCACAAAGCTTGAGGCTGTGAACAAAAAATTAAAAAAATACAAATTTGAAAAATCGTTGCTGGGCGATAATAGCTACCGTGGCGAATATAAAAACGTGTATGCATTTATACGTTTTAAAACAGGCGATGTAGGCGCCGATAAAGTATCATTTGGTATAAAAGAACCTAAAAAATAAACATTAAAATTTATTATTATGCAGGAAGGACTATTATCAACCGCGGTATTACCTGCGGCGCTTGGCATTATTATGCTGGGTCTTGGCTTATCGTTATCTGTTGCCGATTTTACAAGAGTAATTAAATACCCCAAGGCTGTATTTATCGGGCTGTTTTGTCAAATGGTTATACTGCCGTTTGGTGCGTTTTTTATTGCCCGTGCCATGGGCCTGGCACCAGAGCTTGCTGTTGGGCTAATGCTGCTGGCGGCATCGCCGGGCGGTGCCACAGCCAACCTGTTTAGCCACCTTTCTAACGGCGATGTAGCCCTTAATATTACCCTAACTGCTATTAACAGCGTACTTACCCTGTTTACACTGCCTTTTATTGTAAGCACAGCAATGGATTATTTTATGGGCAGCGCACAGGCTATACCCATGCCATTTACTAAAGTAATACAGGTGTTTGCTATTGTGCTGGTGCCGGTTTCTATAGGTATGCTCATAAAAAAATACCGCCCCGCGCTAACCCTTAAACTTGAAAAACCTGTCCGCATAGCCTCAGCCATTTTATTGGTGCTGGTTATAATAGCCGCTATTTTAAAAGACAAAGACAAAATTGGCGATTATTTTGCCCAGGTGGGCATTGCTGCACTGCTGTTTAACCTACTTAGCATGCTAAGTGGTTACTTTATTCCACGCTTGTTTAAAATAAACAACCGCCAAAGTATTGCTATAGGCATGGAAATTGGCATACACAACGGCACACTGGCTATATTTTTAGCGCTAACGGTACTAAACAATGCAGCAATGTCAATACCTCCGGCTGTTTACAGCATCATTATGTTTTTTACCGCCGGCGCCTTTGGCTATTTTGTAAGTAAAAAGAACAAGTAGCAGGTTTTTCCCTCATTTATAATATAGAATTTAGCGCCTATGCAATCAACATTTGCAACGCTCATACTTCCTACACTACTTGTAATACTAATGTTCGGCCTCGGTATGTCGTTAACCTTTGCCGACTTTACCCGAATAATTAAATACCCAAAACCTATTATTATAGCATTGATATGCCAGATGTTTTTTCTGCCATTTTGTGCATTTCTAATAGCGATATTATTTAACCTTCAACCCGACTATGCGGTTGGGTTAATGATTATAGCATCGGCCCCCGGCGGCTCTTCAGCTACGTTACTTAGCCATTTATTTAAGGGCGATGTAGCGTTGAATATAAGCCTTACTGCTGTAAACAGTGTATTGGCGCTGTTTACTATGCCGTTGATTGTAAAATTTGCTGTATTTAACTTTTTTGGCAACGCTACAGACATTGCCATGCCGCTTGATAAAATTGCCCAAGTATTCACTTTTGTGCTGGCGCCGGCAATTGCAGGCATGGCTGTAAAAAGGTTTTTGCCTGCCGTAGCGGTAAAAACAGAAAAACCAATAAAATTCGGCTCTATAGCCATCGTAGTATTGCTTATAGGTTTTATAACCTACTCGCTTAGCCAAAAATTACCGGGGTATAATGATTTGCCCATGATAGTATTAGCTGCGCTAACATTTAATATAGTAAGCCTGCTATGCGGTTACTATGTGCCTACGTTTTTGGGTATAAAGCACAAACAGGCTATTGCCATTGCAATGGAAATTGGCATACACAACACCACCCTATCATTATTTATAGCATTTACCGCAATGCAAATGCCAACCATGGCTATACTGCCAGCTGTTTATGGTGTACTTATGTTTTTTACAACCATTGGCTTTGGCTATATTGTAAGTTCTAAAAAAGCGTAGCAACGGTTTTTACAAACTATATTAGCATACCTGCTGTTTTAAATATAATCACTACCTTTGTAGTGTTATTTAACAAGCAAAATCATGCTAAATTCAATTTTTTTAGGCCCCATGGGATTGGGAACTACCGAGATAATTCTTATACTGGCCGTAGTGCTTTTAATGTTCGGCGGACGTAAAATCCCTGAACTTATGCGTGGCCTGGGCAAAGGTGTTAAAGAATTTAAAGATGCTAAAGATGGTAGCGACAAGCCCGCTGGCAACGAACCTACCAAAGAGGAGAAATAATATTCTTTAACAGCACGGTGGTAACAGAAAACCCTACATCGCTCAAGGCCATTCGCACGGCTTTGACCCAACAAGACTATACACTTAAGCAATTAGTTGCATTTTATTTGGGCCGCATTACAGAGCAAGCCCACCTGAATGCCTTTTTAGAAGTTTTTGCAGAAGAAGCACTGGCAAAAGCTGAGGCTGTAGACCAAAACCTACAGGCCGAACTGGATAAACCCCTTACGGGTTTAATACTAGGCATTAAAGATAACCTGTGCCTTAAAGGCCACAAGGTTAGTGCCGCATCAAAAATCCTTGAAAATTTCGAATCGTTGTATACCGCTACCGCGGTGCAACGCCTTATAGATGCAGGCGCCATTGTTATAGGCCGAACCAACTGCGACGAGTTTGCCATGGGCAGCTCTAACGAAAATTCAGCTTTTGGCCCCGCACTAAACCCCTTTGACCCAACCCGCGTTCCGGGCGGTTCATCGGGCGGCTCGGCAGCCGCAGTTGCTGCTGGTATGTGCACCGCAACACTGGGTACTGATACGGGTGGCTCTATACGCCAGCCAGCATCGCTTTGCGGTGTGGTTGGTTTAAAACCAACATATGGCAGGGTGTCGCGCTACGGCGCTATTGCATACGCTTCATCGTTCGACCAAATAGGCCCTATTACCCTAACGGTAGACGATACAGCCCTTATTTACGAAATTATGGGTGGTAAAGATGAAATGGACGCAACCACATCATCAAAACCCATTGTTAACTACCTGACAACCGGCACTGACAAAAAATATAAAATAGCTTACATCAAAGAAACGGTAGAATCGGAAGGGCTTGACCCCGAAATACGTGAACGTATATATGCTGTGCGCGATGCGCTTATTGCACAAGGCCATACGGTTGAAGCGGTTGATTTTCCATACTTGGATTATTTAATACCAACTTATTATATACTTACCACTGCCGAGGCATCATCAAACCTTGCCCGCTACGATGGTATACACTATGGCCACCGCAGCGCCAAAGCCACCGATTTGGAAAGCACTTATAAGCTTAGCCGTGCCGAAGGTTTTGGCAAAGAAGTACAACGCCGCATTATGCTGGGCACTTTTGTTTTAAGCGCGGGCTATTATGATGCTTATTACTCTAAAGGACAAAAAGTTAGAAGGCTGTTGCGCGATAAGTGCAACGATATTTTGACTGAGTACGACTTTATGCTGACCCCTACTACCCCATCTACCGCATTTAAAATTGGCGAAAACACCAGCGACCCAATTAAAATGTATCTGGAAGATATTTATACCGTTTTGGCAAACCTTGCAGGCTTGCCAGCCATCTCTCTACCCCTTGGCAAACACAGTAACGGACTTCCGTTTGGCCTGCAAATAACCGGCCGCCATTTTGATGAGGCACGATTATTGCGGTTTTCTTCTGTATTAGAAAACGATTACAAAGGCTAAGCTTTTAAGTAATTAACAAAAAGTAGTGAAAAACTTACATTGGGCATGGTCGATAGGCCTTGTAGCAATGAAACTTGGATACTATCTTGTGCGTTTAATATTTATAAGTATATCCGGTAACCAAATAATAACAGATGAAGATTACATTTAGAACGGTATTGGCAACAGTTATGCTTGGTGCATTTTTAACAATTGCACAGGCAAACCCTACGCCACCAGACAGCACGCTAAGGCTGATTAAGGACGACCCAATTGCGGCTGCCCTGGATAGCCTTGCCTCATCTAAAATTTTAAACTCGGCAGATTTTTGCCCAAGTTTTAACGCTTCCGGAGACGATACTGCCCCTTATTTTGACGAGGCTACTTACCGCAAACGCATGGCTAAGCTTGACGCTGCGTCGCCATTTGACCTAGTTTATAATGATGCCGTAAGGGCTTACATTGACCTTTATGCAGTGCGTAAACGTAACATATCGAAAAAAATGCTGGGCCTTGCCCAAAACTATTTTCCTTTGTTTGAGGATAAACTTGCGCAATTTAACCTGCCGCTAGAGCTTAAATATTTAGCTATTGTAGAGTCTGCACTTAACCCTGCAATCCGCTCTCGCGTGGGTGCTACCGGTTTATGGCAATTTATGTACGGCACAGGCAAACTATTTGGTTTAAATACCACATCGTATGTTGATGAACGTTGCGACCCGTACAAATCTACCGTTGCGGCTTGCCGTTACTTTACTTACCTGTATGGCATATATCATGATTGGTCTTTAGTGCTTGCGGCCTACAATAGCGGTCCTGGTAATGTAAACAAAGCTATCCGCCGTTCGGGTGGTGGACGTACCTATTGGGAAATACGCCCATACCTTCCACAAGAAACGCAAGGTTATGTGCCTGCTTTTATTGCAGTAAACTATGTAATGAACTACTCTGACGAGCATAACCTGAAAGCCATTATCCCACCTATCAACGGCATGGATATGGATACGGTGCACGTAAACCACGAAGTATCGCTAAAACAAATTTCTGATATTTTAGATGTGCCTTACGAAGATGTACGGTACTTAAACCCGAGCTATATATTAGGCATTATCCCATACACCGGAGAGCCTTCTACCCTTGTGTTGCCACGTGCTAAAATAGCAGCTTTTATTACTAACGAGCGAGCTATTTATGACTATGCCGACCGTGCAAAACCAAACCGCAATTACAGCGTGCCTAGTCCAACAAATAGTACGGCATCTAAAGCCAACCAGAACATGGGTGCCTCTTTAACCAAAGTAGCAGCCAAATACCATACTGTTAAAGGTGGCGAAAGCCTTGGTACTATTGCATCGCGTTACCATGTTACCACTACCCAGATACGTAAGTGGAACGGTATGAAATCGAGCACGGTGCGTAAAGGCCAAACACTGGTTGTTAAACCTGCGGTAAAAGCCCCAGCAACAACAACTACTACTGATGCTCCAAAATCGGATGCGGCACCAACAGATAACACAGGTACAGATAAAAAAGCAGATAATAATGATGTAGATAATACAAACACGGCATCATCTACAGAGCCTGCTAAAACAACAACAAACTCCAAACCTGCTACTACCACAACTACAAGCAGCGCAGCTAAAAAATACACTTACTACACCGTAAAACGTGGCGATAACCTTTCAATCATCGCTAACAAATACAAAGTAAATATTAACGATATTAAGAAATGGAACAATATGCGCAGTAACAACTTGCTGGCAGGCCAAAAACTTAAAATACAAACCAAATAACACGGTTTTACCTTATGCAAAAGCCCTCAACTATTTTAGTTGGGGGCTTTTTTATATAGAGGAGGCTCCAAACATTTGCATTGTATAAATACTATTATTACATTTGCAGCCCTTTAAATAAAGGAGGTCCTATAGCTCAGTTGGTTAGAGCAACAGACTCATAATCTGTGGGTCCCTGGTTCGAGCCCAGGTGGGACCACCAAAAAACACGAATCCCGCCTTACAGCGGGATTTTTTTATTGACCAAGCCTACACCTTTAGACTCACTATAGCCCTTAAAAGGCGAACAAACGGGGCTTGATGTTAATGTAACATAGTATTAACTTGCACTAAACTTATAAAGGAACATACAATGATTAAGAAATTTACTTTCCTGTTATCGTGCCTTGCAATAGGAACCATTGCAAAAGCCCAGTTATCGGTTACTGCCAACCCAACAGCAGGCCCAACCTGCAACAACGGCACAAACGGATCGGCAACGCTAAACTTTAGCGGCTGTACAGGCCCTTTTACCTATACACTAAATGGCGGTGCTCCTGTGGTTAGCAATACTGCAACCGCAAGCTTAACCAACCTAGCTTCAGGTACTTATAACGTTTCTGTAACCACTCCGGGTGGCGGGGGTTCTCAAAACCTTTTTACCGATAACTTTGACAATACAACTGCGTGGACATTAAATACATCTATAGGCACACAAGGCCCTGCTGCAAACGCTTGGGTTATAGATGATTTTGAATCGTGGGATGGTGTATGTGGCTCAGGTAACCTGGTTACCCCAGGCGATAAAACACTACACGTATATTGTACAGGTAACCTTTGCAGCCTGTTTGGTACAGGTGCTATTTACAATGCCGGTGGTTTTGGACAAAGCACACTTACCGATAAATTTGCCAGCACAGTAAATAACATAAGCACTATTGGCTCTACTGGTATACAAGTGAAATTTGCCTGGCGTTGTATGGGCCAAACCGATGTTGACTATGGCACTATGCGTTACAGTATTGATGGTGGCACCAACTGGGTTGAACTACCTACTAAATATCAAGACCAGGACTCATGGGCTTGTGCAACGGTAAACTTACCCGTAAGCTGCGAGAATATTAGTACCTTGAAATTAGGTTTCCGTTGGAGAAATGATAACGATGGTGTGGGCTCTGACCCTACATTTGCTATTGATGACCTTGTAGTTACAGGCAACGGAGGTGGTACAGGCTGTACAGCTACAACATCATTCACATTAAATAACCCTGCCCCATTTGTACCTACTACTAACCTTACAGGCAATGTAGACCTTTGCGAAGGCGAAACACTAACCCTGTTGGCTACAAACGCTAACAACTGTGCCCCTGTTACTATCAGCGCAGGCGGCCCTTACACTATTACCTGCCAAAACCAGGCCGGTTGTTCAGGCACATCGGCACCGGTAAACGTAACTATTGTAACAGAGCCAGAAGCAAACTTTACCTTTACCCAAATAGATAACTACACCGTTGAGTTTACCAGCACCAGCAATGGCAGCCCAACAAGCTACATCTGGTTACTGTCTGACAATACAATAGGTAATTCATCTAATATATCGTACAACTTTCCTGCTGATGCCAGCTATAACGTTACACTTGTAGTAAGCAACGCCTGCGGCACCGATACAATAACACTGCCTGTGCAGGTAATTAAAGTGGGTATTAACGAAACGTCTGTACTTTCAACATTCAACTTGTTTCCTAACCCTGCAAGCAACCAGGTAATGCTACAGTTAAAAGCTGTTAAACCAATTAACGGTGTTGTTAAAGTAGTTACCCCAATGGGACAAATTGTAGCTGAAGAGGTTGTTAAATTTAATGGCCAGTACAACAAAACATTTGACATTACCAACCTTGCCACAGGCATTTACTCTATTATAATTATTACAGAGGGTAAATCATTTAGCAGGAAACTAGTGGTTGAATAACTTTCAGGTTAGTCTTTAGTTGTTTTAAGCAGCCCGGGTAACCCTGGGCTGCTTTTTTATTGTACCTCCTGAATAAAATTAGTTATTTCTACAAACTCAGCAACAGATAGCTGCTCTGCACGTTGGGTAAACAAACGGTGCTCCCGGCCCTTAGCAAGCGACGAGAGACCGTTACGTAGCATTTTACGGCGTTGGTTAAAGGCTAGCTTAATTACGGTCTTAAAAAGCTTCTCATCGCAATCCAGCCTTTCTACGTTGTTGCGCACCAGGCGTATTACCCCTGAGTCTACTTTTGGGGGAGGGATAAAAACCGTTGGCGGCACGGTAAAAAGGTATTCTATATCGTAATAAGCCTGTAGCAAAACGCTTAAAATACCATACTCTTTACTGCCTGGCGGCGACGCTATGCGTTTAGCTACTTCTTTTTGAAACATGCCTGCACACTCGGGTATCAGGTGTTTATTGTCGTAAACCTTAAATAGTATTTGCGACGATATATTGTATGGAAAGTTGCCAATAATACCCATAGGTTGCCCGCCGGTAAAGGCTTCTAAATCCATGTGTAAAAAATCGCCCTCTAAAATTTTACCGTCTAATTGGGTGTAGTGCTTTTTCAGGTAGTCTACCGATTCGGTATCAATTTCTGAAACGTATAAATCAAACCGCTCATCGGTAAGCAGGTGTTGGGTAAGCACCCCGGTACCGGGCCCAATTTCCAGCAGGCGTTTATAGCCGCCATGGTCTGTAAGGCATTCCGCAATATCACGGGCTATACCGGCATCGTTTAAAAAGTGCTGCCCTAAATGTTTTTTAGCCCGTACCGGATGCATTAGTCTATTATTTTTAGCAATGTGCGGAAAGCTACAAATTTGCCTTTGTACCTTTTTTCCGTTTCGGCCTGTAAGCCGGGCGCATAAGTAGCGCGGTATATCTCGTACTCACCAATACTCTCTGCCAGATATTGTACAGAATAGGTAAAGCCTTCCGATGGCTCGTCAGACATTACACGGGCAAAGCGGTATTCAGTAAACATACCTGTTTCCATAACAGCGGGTATATGCTCATTCTTCATCCATTGCAGCCAGTCTAAATGTACATCAGCATCAATGTTAATGGTCACGTTGTAGATAATCATAGTGTGGCCTCGGTAGGAATCGAACCTACATTTAGGGCTTCGGAAACCCTCGTACTATCCATTGTACTACGAGGCCAATGGGGTGCAAAGATAATGTTTTAAAAGAAATCGAATGCCGACGCTTGCGGTCGGCACTATGACAAAGCACAGCTTTCGTCATCAGCCTGCATTTAGGGCTTCAGAAACCTACCGACGAAGCTACGCTTGTCGGTACAAGGCTCATTAGGTAAAAAATAATACAAAGCTGTAAAATGACGCTTACTGCTTATCACTCATTACAAACTCAAGCGTACCGCCATCCATAATATCCTGGTGGGTGATGAAGGGCGTAGCCAGCATTTTGCCGTTTAGCATTATCTGCTTAATGTATACATTGCCCTCGGCCTGGTCTTTGGTGTCAATGGTAAAGGTTTTGCCGTTGTCCAGTTTAAGTGTGGCCTTTTTAACCAACGGGCTGCCGATATAGTACTTGCCATCGGCGGGGTTTAGGGGGTAAAAACCCAATGCCGAAAACACATACCATGCCGACATTTGGCCGCAATCTTCGTTACCGCAAAGGCCCGCATTGGTGTTGTTATAGAGTGTGCGCATAATCTGTCGCACCATTTTTTGCGTCCTGGCGGGTTTGCCTGCCGCGGCATACAGGTAGGCTATATGGTGACTGGGTTCGTTGCCGTGTGCATATAAACCTATCAGTCCCGATACATCGGGTGGGGCGCCGGGGCCAAGGTCAAGCTTTAAGGTAAACAGCGAGTCGAGCCTTGAGATGAAACGGTCGTTACCACCCATCAATGCAATAAGCCCATCCACATCGTGCGGAACAAACCACGAGTATTGCCAAGCATTGCCCTCTGTATATTCAGGCTGTTTATTGGTGGCATACATGGGGTTAAAGGGCGACACCCAATCGCCGTTGCTGCGCTTGCCACGCATAAAGCCCGTGCTTTTATCGTAGTAGTTTTTGTAGTAAGCCGCGCGGTCCATAAACAGGTTGTAGTCGTCGGTTTTGCCCAAGGCTTTTGCCACCTGCGCAATGCACCAATCGTCGTACGCATACTCCAATGCTTTAGAAACACTCTCGTGCTCTTTATCTGATGGTATGTAAGGCTTAGGCGTAGGCTTACCATCGGCCGACGCTAAAAACTCCAGGCCGTTTTTGCCGCTAAAGGCGCTCTTCTTCATGGCATCGTAAGCCTTATTTATATCAAAGCCTGTAAAGCCCTTTTGGTACGCATCAACAATAACGGGGATAGAGTGGTAGCCAATCATGCAATTGGTTTCGCAGCCCTGCAAGGTCCATACGGGTAGCAGGCCGCCCTGTTCCTGGAAACTCATTAGCGAGTTTACCATATCGGGCACACGCTTGGGTTGTATAATGGTAAACAGCGGATGCTCTGCGCGGAAGGTATCCCATAGCGAGAAGGTGCAATAGTTGGTAAACGTGCCCTGGTGTATTTGGTCGTCGGGGCCACGGTATTGCCCGTCTACATCGCAATAGGTGGTAGGTGCCAGCATGCTGTGGTACATGGCGGTGTAAAAAGTGCTTTTGTCGGCTTCGGTAATCATCTCCACATCAAGCTTGCTCAACTCAGCCTGCCATGCGGCTTTGGCGTTGGCGCGTACATCGTCAAACGATAGGTCTGCCGCCTCGGCTGCCAGGTTTTTCTTTGCCCCTTCAATACCCACACACGATACGGCCACTTTAACCGTAATAGGTTGCCCATCGCTGGTGTTAAAGCGGATGATAGAGAATACCTCTTTGCCCTTGGCGTTGTTGGTTTTATTGTCTATTGATGTTTTAGGCCCTACGTAGCTTGATGTAAAAGGCTTTGAAAACTTAGCCGTAAAAAACAACTTTTGGTTATTGGCCCATCCTTTAGAAAAACGGTAGCCCGAAATTTGGTCGGGGCCATCAACCTGAATAAAGGTTTCAACGGGGGTATCATCGGTGCCGTAGCCCAGGTTTAGTACAACATCGGCCTCTAAACTTTTGGGGAAGGTGTAGCGCTGCACCCCTACCCTATTGGTAGATGTAAGCTCTACTTTCACCTTTTTATCATCAAGCAAAACCGAGTAATAGCCAGCCTCTGACTTTTCATTAGCGTGCTTGAATTTTGATGAATACGAACGTGCCGAAGGCGGGTCTATACTAATGCCAGGCATTAGCAGAATGTCGCCCAAATCGGAACAGCCGGTGCCGCTTAGGTGCGTGTTAGAAAAGCCTACAATTTTATCTTCGCTGTAGTGGTAGCCGCTGCACCAGTCCCAGCCTTTGTGGCCGTTATCGGGACTAAGCTGCACCATGCCAAAAGGCACCGAAGCACCGGGGTATGTGTGGCCATGCTCGGCAGTGCCTACCATAGGGTTTACATACTCTACCGCTTGTTTTTGGGCAAACAGCGCCATAGGTGCCAGTATAAAAAGGAGTAACTTTTTCATGGGCTTAAGATAATACATTGAGTTGATATTTGACAACTGACATCTGACAGTTAGCTTTAATAATATTATCTTAATTTTGGTTCTATTCAAATTGAAGTAACCATGAAACGAATACTACCTGTATTGCTTGCTGTTGTAATAATCTTTACCGCTTTTACTTTACTAAAAAAGCCCGCTATACACGATGCGAAATGGATGCTGGGCCGCTGGGAAAATGTATCGCCACAGGGCACTACCGTTGAGGCGTGGAAAAAACAAAACGACACCTTATACACTGGCTATAGCCATTTTATTGTGGGCAAAGACACCGTATTTAGCGAGCTATTGCGTATGGAACAACACGGCACCGACTTGTTTTACATACCCACAGTAGTAGGCCAAAACGAAGGGAAGCCCGTTGTTTTTAAAGTCTCGCTACACACCAAAAAGCAGGTGGTGTTTGAAAACCCATTGCACGACTTCCCACAAAAGATAAGCTACTCGCACCCTACCAAAGACTCGCTGGTGGCTGAAATATCGGGCACAGACAAAGGCAAATTCCGTAGTGAGAAATTTTTGATGGTTCGCTCAAAATAACAGCCCCTAAAATCCGCAGGGCTGTAATAAAATTTCACAAAATGAACCTTACCTATTTGTACTTAATTTCTAATTGACCATTGTGCATTGACAATTCTCAATTAATATAAATACCTTAACCCCTCTCCGTGGGGAAGAAAGGGGCTAAAGCAAGTTTTAGTTAGTTTTATTCAGACTGTTGCTTTGGAGGGAGGAAGAGCTTGGCCTTTTTATTCTAACTTTTTTTAATTGTCAATTGTGCATTGACAATTGTTAATTGTTTTTCTGCGCCTTCTTTACGACGCTTGTCATCCCGTCCCGATTACTCGGGATTGATGCGGGATCTCGTAATATCACTTAGGTAATTAGCTGCGCAGCATTTTTTGTACTACTTGCTTTACTGATAACCGACAGTAGGCGGTGCCAAGGGTGTCATTGCAATAACACCACAAAGATACAACAACTTAACACCAAAAGTCAAGCATTGTTAATAATTTATATATAATATAATTTATTGAATAAAAGAATAGCTGTAATTCTTCTTAAATGCATTAACAATACCATCGTTATTATACACAGTTATACAACTTGTAACATACCCCAAGCTATTAAATTGATAATAATAGTTGATAAAAAAATCGGGTGTATGTATTTCTTTTGGCAAGTCCACATCGTCTTTACCTGATAGCGCATTGTCCATAGAACGCATATGAGAAAACACATCTAACTTGGCTCTATAATCGTAATATTTATCTAAAGGCCCGCTATAATTATTGCCTGCATAAGTAAATGTTGTTCCAATACAAATTATGGGGTTTGATGATATACATGTTACAAAGCCATTTGCATCATATTGATAATACCTCTTGTATGTAGCATCTTGGTTAGGGGCAGCAGAGTTATGCGTTGTAGTAATAACAGAGTCTGCAGCACCTACATTATTTAAATAATAAATCAAATGGCCTATAATAGTATCTGTTGGCGATGAAAAATTAATTATTGTTATTTCAGCCATTGTATCGCCAAAATAGCTGATGGTAGTTGTGCCAAATGTGCTATCATCATCAATATAGGTATAACTTATAATTTTATTAGTGTTTGTATCTGCAACAATATGATAATCTGTTACGCTTAAAAATGTAGTACCGTTGGTAAAAGGGTCATTATTTACAACCTCTTCCTTCTTACATCCACCAATAAATGCAACAGTTAAAACCAATATGCAAAGCAGGGTGTTTTTCATAATTACTATTGAACAAATTGGTAGGTATAATTAAATTTTTGATAGCCAACATTTCCTCCATTATTACTCTCTATTATACAACTAACAATATACCCGTTGCCATCTAATTGATAATAATACGACTTATAAAAGCTTTCAGAACCAATACGTTTGAGTAGATTTTTATCATACTTGCCCATAACATCATTACTCAACCGCCTTACTCTTGAAAAAATGCCAAGCTTTGCAGGATAATCATAATATTCACAAATATCGCTGCCATTATAATTTCCATTTAAGTATTGTAATGGACCACCTTCACAACTGTCTTTTTGCAAAGAAAAACATTTTAGATACCCATCTTGGTAATATTGATAATATTCTTTGTGTGTATTTGATAGTAAACTATCTTGTGTCGAACATATTATTGCAGAATCCGCATAGCTATGGCTATTTAAATAATATTTAATTATTTGCCCTGCATGTGTGGTATCTATATTAATTGTAGTAATCTTTACTAATGTATCACCAAAATAATCAATATTAACATCTTGCACAAACTGGTTATTTTCATGCAAAGCATGATAACTTAAAATTACGCTATCATTTTTTACTACTATAGTATAATTGATTTCATTTCCAATAACTGTACCATTCGTAAACGGATTACTATCTTTTTCTTTTTTACAAGCCGGCAAAAAAGCTGCCAATAATACCAATATGCAAAGCAGGGTGTTTTTCATAACTCTAAGATAATAAACTTTCCATTATATACTACCAACCGCAAACTTTCAACTACCAACTAAAACACCTGCTTTAGTATCTCCGGCTTCTCGTTGTAGAGTTTCACTATAAGCTCGCCAAATAAGGTGTTGGCCCAGGCAAACCATTTGCGGGTGTAGTTGGTGGGGTTGTTTTTGTTAAAGGCCTCGTGCATAAAGCCGGTGCCGGCGTGGGTGGCCTTTAGCATTTTCAGGCATTGGGTTATCTCGGCATCGTTGGTGCTGGTTAGGGCGCGCATGGTTATGCTCATGGGCCATATCATATCCATGCCTACGTGCGGGCCGCCGATACCTTCGGCATACTGGCCTTTAAAAAAGTAGGGGTTGTCTTCGCTAAGCACAAACTTGCGGGT
>CAMBQF010000040.1 GCA_945869825.1 Chitinophaga pinensis
CCGCATATTCTTCACCAACAATTTTATAGCCAGCTCCTGTAACTAAACGACGAACCTGTGATATACAATCTTGATTTCCGACACAATTTTTATTAGGAGTATTGGTGTCCGTATCGGTATCTGGAATCTTAACACCGTGCTTATCGGCAAAGGCTTTTTGTGCAGTTTGAATTTTATCGTCAACTATTTTTTCCTCATCGCCTACTTTTTCCACAATAGTATTTACACGGTCCAGGTCGTCCAGGGTCGGTTCTTCTTTTTCAATAATATCAAGCAGTTCTTTATAATCTTGCGCAAAGGCACGCTTGTAAAACTTAAACAAATCAATAGCGGCATCTTTAAAGGTAGCATCATCTTCAAAAGGGCCCATAGCCTCAATAATTTTGATAGAAGAGTCGCACTGCACGCCGGTAATATCTAATAAAGCGCGGGCGCCTTTCATATCGCTGCTATCAACCTTAGCAGTAAATTCAAGAACCAAATCAAGCACCTTGCTTTGCTCGTTTATTATTTTGTTGTTGTATTCAGTAGCTGTTAGTTTTTTCTCGCAGCCAATAGCGCTAAGTGCGGCAACAATAAACAACAGGTAAACTAGTTTTTTCATGGGAGATGTGTTTTGTAGCAAAACTACCATAAATTTGAAACCACAAGCACATGAAGAAGATATTAATAATTAACGGTCCCAACCTGAACCTGCTAGGCACACGTGAACCCGACATTTATGGAAGTGAAAGTTTTGAAAGCTACCTACTTACCCTAAAGCAACAGTTTGCCGGGCTGGCGCTGGAGTATTATCAATCTAACATTGAAGGCGAAATTATTAACACTATACATAGCGCCAGGGGTAATTTTGATGCCATAGTAATAAATGCCGGGGGCTACTCGCATACATCGGTAGCTATTGCCGATGCTATTGGTGGAGTGGCTATACCCACGGTAGAAGTACATATATCGAATGTATATGCCCGCGAGGAATACCGACACACCTTATTGCTTGCCCCTAAATGTATAGGGGTGATAACGGGCTTTGGCTTGCGGAGCTATGAGTTGGCCCTAAGATTTCTTTCGGAATAGTTGATAGACAATATCTGACAACTGACAATTACTTATTGGCAGTTACTATATAATTCTCCATTACCAGCATATCTAACCCTGCGGCTTTAAAGCAGGTAATAGCATCGTACGGTGTGCAAACAATGGGCTCATTATTACGGTTGAAGCTTGTATTAACCAGCATACCGTGGCCTGTTTCAGCTTTAACGGCTTTTAATAATTGATATAAGCGGGGGTTTTGATTGGCGTTAACCGTTTGCACCCGGGCAGAATAATCGACATGGGTTATAGCGGGAAATTGCGAGCGCTGTTGGTTTAGCTTATCGGTTATATTGGTTGATGCTGTTATGACGGGCAACCTCCACTCCTGCTTAAGTGGAAAAGTAAATAGCATGTAGGGCGATGGCCTTATCCCTTCGAAATACAAATGCGCATCACTTTCCAGCACTACAGGGGCAAACGGACGGAAATTTTCGCGCTGCTTTATAAGTTGGTTTAAGCGGTTCCACGCTTGCGGGTTACGGGCATCGGCAAGGATGCTACGGTTGCCCAAAGCACGTGGGCCCCATTCCATCCCCCCGTTATAAAAGCCAATTATTTTACCCTCAGCCAAGGCTTTTGCCACTTCTGCAAATAATTCATCATCAGGGATTTCAGTGTAGAGTAAGCCTGATTGTTGAAGTGCTTTTAAAAGCTTGTCCTCACCATACGTCGGTCCTAGGTATGGATTAAAAACCACTTCTCTGTCCTCACTCATCACTCCTCTATACGCAAGAGCAGCTCCCAAGGCCCCGCCTGCATCGCCGGCAGCAGGTTGAATAAATACATCTTTAAACAAACCACTTTGCAAAATCTTACTGTTGGCAACACAGTTTAAGGCAACTCCACCTGCCATGCATAAGTATTCAGCACCGGTTAAACGCCTTGTTGTGGCTGCCATTATCAAGACAATATCTTCTAACACCAATTGGATAGCCAAAGCCAGGTTGCAATGCGAATGGGTAATCTCCCCTACCCTTGCAGGCACGCCAAACAGTTTTTCAAACCGCTTAGTATTAGCGGAAGAGAATCCTTTAGGGAAATCGAAGTATTGTAAGTTGAGTTTTATAGAACCATCATAATTAACGGTAACAATATGCTCATGTATCAAAATAACGAAATGCTTACACTCTTCGCTGTTTTTATCACCATATGGGGCCAAGCCCATTAACTTATACTCACCGCCATTAACCTCGAAGCCTAAAAATTGAGTAAAGGCTGAATAAAGTAAACCGACAGAGTGCGGGTAATGCAATTCTTTAAGGGTAGTTATTTTATTCCTCTCTCCCAAGGCAATACTCGCCGTAGCCCACTCGCCTACCCCATCAATGGTTAGTATGGCGGCTTTATTATAAGGTGAGCAATAATATGCACTTGCCGCGTGCGACAGGTGGTGGTTGCTAAACGCCAGCTTAGGCAGCTTTTGCCCTTTGGTTAGGTATTGTTTTATTTCATTATTGATAACACTCCGCATAAAAAGCTTTTGCCTGCTCCACAAGGGCATATACTTTATAAAAGCCTTATAGCCGGAGATGCCTGTACGGTCGAAATTCTCGGCGATGCGTTCGAATTTTAGCAATGGCTTTTCGTAGTAAATAACCGCCTCCACATCAACCAACGCAATGCCTGCTTTGGCTAAGCAAAAGGTCAATGCACGGTGCGGAAAGGCACTGTCAAACTTAATGCGGGTAAAACGTTCTTCTTCTGCCGCGGCAACTACTGTACCGTCTTTTATTAGCGCCGCCGCCGAGTTATGGTAATAGGCCGATATACCCAGTATGTACATACTAAAACAGGCTATAAATAAAGGGCGAAAGGGCGGTACCGCTGCCAGCAATAATTAGCAGGGCCGATAGTAGCAAGATAATAACCATGGGGATAAGCCACCACTTTTTACGCTGGCCAAGAAAGGAGAATATGTCGCGAAGGCTTTGGAACACTCTGCAAAGTAAGCGAAAAACTAAAAGTGAAAAACTAAAAAATCAAACAAGCCCAATTCTAATATCAAAATTATAACATTCAAATTTAACCTTTTGAAAACAAACTAATTAACCTAACTAAAACACTAAATACAACCCGATAAAAGGAATACATGTTCTAGGATAAGCGGATATTGATGCCTAATTTAATATTGGGAAGATGTAGTTGAACAGCCCTTTTGTGGAATAAAAAGTATAGCAAGTATACTAAAGATTAAACAAAGACGTTGTATATTGCATGATACCACGTAACGAAACTATGACAAAACGCTTACTATTAACCTTTTCGGCACTATTGCTATTTGCCTTTGCCCAAGCACAGGATACTACACGCCACCGTGGGCGTGGCTTTTTTGGCATGACCGATGAAGAGCCTACTAAAACCCAACACGAGTTGGGCATAAACGTATCGGGCTTTATTAAAACCTTTATTACCCCTGCAAATTCTACGGCACTTTCTGCCACTGCCAATACTTACTTACTATCATACAAAACGATATTTAAAAAGCATTATGCCCTGCGCTTTGGCTGGGGTGGCAACTACTCTAACAAAAGTCAAACAGAAGATAACTTTACCGGCACGCTTAAAACAACCAATAGCCAAATGAATGCCCGTTTGGGTTTTGAATGGCAGTTTAAACTTACCCGCCGTTGGAATTTTTATACAGGGGTTGATTATGTCCTTTCAACCGGCAACCAACGCAGCGAAACCCCTATTGATAACGTTAACAAAGCTATAACCCAAAGCAAATTCAGCGGAATGGGCGGCGGTGGCGTTGTGGGTATCCAATTCAGGCTGAATAAGCGCATAAGCCTGTTGGCTGAAAGCTCATTATATGCCATGTCTACCAAAACAACGGACAGCTCATCGATACCTGCCTTTCCGGGTAACGACTCAAAAGAGGTAACTAAAGAATTAAGTGTTAACTTTACAGCTCCACAGTCTATATTTTTAATAATAACTTTTTAAAACAACGGCTATGAAAAAAATATCTTACGCAGTTGCCCTGGTTGTAATAACCTCCATTTTGTGGGCATGTACAAAAGATGTGGACAACAACGAGGTACCAACCCGCAAGCTTGATATGGCCACCCTGCAGGTTGACTATACCGACCTGATAAACACCGCAGCGTTTGGCGGCTGGAATATGCCAGGCACCAACAATGCCCGTGTAGCCCTTGGACGCGCGTTGTTTTACGATAATAAACTGTCGCTGAACAACACGGTATCGTGCGGAAGCTGCCATAAGCAACAGTTTGGCTTTGCCGACAATGTGGCTTTTAGCGATGGCTTTAAAGGTGTAAACGCCCTACGTAACTCACAGCCAATTAATAACATTTCGTCATTCTCGGGCAGTTTGTTTTGGGATGGACGTGCCGACTCTTTAGGCCAACTGGTTACTATGCCAATTAGCAACCACATTGAAATGGGCTTTGAGCGTTTGGAAAACCTGCCTGCAAAACTAGAAGCTACCGATTACTACCCACAACTGTTCCAGGATGCTTTTGGCACCAGCAACATCACCGTTCAAAAAATTGGTACCGCGCTGCGCGACTTTATCTTTATCATTACATCAAGAAACAGCCGCTTTGAGCAAATGAGTAACTCACAATTTGCCGGTAACACCATTAATATCTGGACTACCCCGCCAACCGATTTAACGGGTTTTGAGCGTATAGGCTTTGATGTTTTTTTAGGCAAAGGCCAATGTAGCAGTTGCCATAGTGGCAATAACCTTGAAGGTTGGGATGCATCGAACACAGGCCTTGATTTAAACTATACTGATAAAGGTATGGGTGCTATTAATCCAAACATGGGCGAGGGTACATTCCGTGTACCACAACTGCGTAACATAGCCCTTACCGCACCATATATGCACGATGGCCGATTTAAAACACTGGAAGAAGTAATTGATTTTTACGACCACGGAGTAAAACCCCACGCTAACCTGGACCCCCGCATGCGCGAAGGATGGCAAGATGGTGGTTTTGGAGGGCCGTTTGGAGGCGACGGAATAATTGTACCACCCAATGGGGGAACAGATGATTCTACCACAATAGTGCCACGCAAGCTTAACCTTACTCCGCTTGAGAAAAAAGGCCTGATAGCTTTCTTAAACACACTTACCGATTACACCATGGTGACTGAGCAACGCTACTCAAACCCATTCAAGGCTGAATAAATAGTTAAAAACATTAGTTAAAAAGAGCCGCCACACCTTACAGTGTTGCGGCTTTTTTATGTTATATTAGCCGCTGTATATGAATATCCTTTACCACTGCGGAAAATACTTCATTTTTTTAACCAAGGTGTTTGGCAAGCCTGAACGGGGAAGGGTATACCTGCGCCAAACCATTATTGAAATTGAGAAGATAGGCTTAGGATCTATGCCTATTGTGGCTATTATGTCAGTATTTATGGGCGCGGTAATTACTATACAAACCGCATCGAGCCTATCAGGTGGGTGGATACCTATGAGCACTGTTGGCTATGCCACACGCGAAAGTATATTACTTGAATTTTCGCCTACCATTATAGCATTGATACTTGCCGGTAAGGTAGGTTCTAACATTGCATCAGAAATTGGTACTATGCGCGTAACCGAGCAGATAGACGCGCTGGATATAATGGGTATCAACTCGGCAGGCTACCTTGTTTTCCCTAAAATAATAGCCGCGGTTTTAATAAACCCTTTTGTAATTATAGTTAGTATGTTTTTGGGTGTTTTTGGAGGCTGGCTGGCAGCCTACACATCGGGCATACTAATACCCAGCGTATACATTGATGGTATACAACAGCAGTTTATTCCATTCCACGTGACGTATTCGCTAATAAAAACCTTGTTTTTTGCTTTTGCCATTACCTCCGTATCTGCCTACCACGGGTACTACGTAAACGGGGGGGCT
Source organism: Chitinophaga pinensis (assembly GCA_945869825.1). Lineage (GTDB taxonomy): Bacteria > Bacteroidota > Bacteroidia > CAMBQF01 > CAMBQF01 > CAMBQF01. The sequence continues at coordinate 5,979 of CAMBQF010000040.1, forward strand.
TTAGAGGTTGGAGCCGGAAGCACCAAAGCTGTTGTATACAGCAGCATTGTAATACTGATATTGAACTACGTTTTAACCCAACTATTGCTTATATAGCCCATGATAGAGGTAATTGGCTTACATAAAGAGTTTGAAGGGCGCACGGTATTGAACGACATCAACTTTACGTTTGAAACCGGTAAATGTAACCTGGTAATTGGGCAAAGCGGCTCGGGTAAAACAGTGCTTTTGAAATGTATGGTAGGACTTTTTCAGCCAGACAAGGGACAGGTATTGTACCATGGCCGCGACTACCACGCTATGCCAGAGAAAGACCGTAAAGAGGTAAGGAAAGAGATAGGGATGGTTTTTCAGGGCGGGGCCTTGTTCGACTCGCAAACGGTAGAAGAGAATGTGATGTTTCCGTTGACGATGTTCTCTAAAATGAGCCAGGAAGAGAAGATTGAACGCGTTAACTTTTGCCTTAAACGTGTAAACCTGACCAATGTAAATAAGCTATACCCTGCAGAAATAAGCGGTGGTATGAAGAAAAGGGTGGCTATTGCCCGCGCAATAGCACTTAACCCCAAGTACATATTTTTTGATGAACCAAACTCGGGCTTAGACCCTCAAACATCAATAGTAATAGACGACCTGATAGCAGAGATTACCCATGAATATGGTATTACCACAGTGATAAATACGCACGACATGAACTCAGTAATGCAGATGGGTGAGAATATTATCTTTATTTACAAAGGCCAGCAGGAATGGACAGGTAATAGCCAGTCGATAGTGGAGAGCGAGAACGAAAACCTAAACAACTTTGTATTTGCATCGGACCTGTTTAAAAAGATGCGCCAAAGCCTACGCGAGAAAAAGTAGCGCACCACCTACACAGCAGCCAATTTATTTGGTAACTTGATAATAGATTACACCAAAACGATTAGATGAACAGCAAGCTTTTTAAATATACCGCGCCTTTTGTTTTGTGGTTGATGCTTGCCTTTACTGTTCAGCTAAATGCCCAATATTATAGCGGATCGAATATAAACTTTGGCAAAAGCCGTGTACAGTTTTATACTGATAAGTTTGTATGGTCGTACTATAGGTTTAACCGCTTTGATACCTACTTCTACACTGGTGGAAAAAACCTTGCCGAATATACCGCACACTATGCCCAAGGCAAGTTGCCCGAGATAGAGAAGTTTTTCGATTACGCTTTTGATGGGCGCATACAGTTTGTGGTTTACAACCGTCAATCGCAATACGTGCAAAGCAACGTTGGGGTGAATACCGAATGGGCTGAGCAAAACGGCGTTGGCCTGGTGCAGGTAACGGGGAGCAAGGTGTTTTTGTATTTTGATGGCAACCATCAACATTTAGAAAAGCAAATAGCAGAAGGGATAGCTAGGGTTTTGTTTAACCAGTTTATGCTGGGCGGCAACTTTAAAGACCGCACCCGCTGGCTGCCTGTTACCAACCTTCCACCCTGGTTTTCTGAAGGGATAATAAGCTACGCTGCCAATGCCTGGGATTTTGATACCGACAACCAGCTGGCAGATGCCATTAACAACCCGAACTTTTTTAAACTAAACAGGCTAAACCCTGCACAGGCAAAGCTGGCTGGCCACAGCATTTGGAATTATATAGCGGTAACATACGGCGAAAACATCATATCGCGGATACTGTACATGACCAAAATGAGCCGCAACGCCAACAATGGGTTGCTGTATATGCTAGGCTTAAACACACAGGCATTGGTGGCTGACTGGGTTAACTTTTTAGACAAACAATACCCAATACAAGACGATACCTTACGCACTGTTGTTAAGGCTAACCCTATTGTAAACCCAAGGCCCATTAAAACCTATTATAGTTTAGAAGTATCAGCCAAGGGCGATAAGGCCGCCTATGTGGTTAACAAATATGGACGCTACAAGGTATATCTGTTTGATAACGCTACGGGCAGCAAAAGCCTGATATACAAAGGCGGGGAGCAAACAGAACTACCAGCAGATAACTCATACCCATTGTCAGCTTTTCACCCAATAACCAATACCGTTAGCATTCTGGTAGAAAAGAAGGGGGAATTGTGGATGATTGACTATGACTACACCAATCAAACTAAAACAGAAAAGCCGATATACCTGTTTGATAAAATAACATCATTTAGCTACCTACCCAATGGGCAAGACTTGGTATTATCAGGTGTTAGGGATGGCATTACCGATGTTTTTATTTTCAACCTGCCATCAAACTCATACAAAGCCCTGACAACAGATTTGGCTGATGACTTAACACCAATGTACCTTAACAATGCGGTTGTATTTTCGTCTAACCGCTTTTCAGACAGCCTGAAACCAAAAGTTAGCAGCCCGTTTGTAAATAGTAACTTAGATTTATTCCGTGCACCATTGCAAGGCAAACCAACCATGTTACAAAGGGTAACCAATACCGCTATAGCTAACGAAACGCAACCTATACCGTACGATAGCGGGCATGCTGTTTACCTTAGCGATGCCAGCGGAATTTACAACCGTTACCTTGTAGAATTTGACAGCACGATTGCGTTTATTGACACTACAGAGCATTATCGTTTTATATCGAAAACATCGCCCTTAACCAACTACCAAAAGCCTATAAAAGAGCAAAGCTCGGGTGGAACGTCTACTGCCATTATCAACTATAATAACCAAAAGCCCCAGTTGCTAATTGCTGAAACGGGGGTAATAAACGGGCCAAAAGAAACACCATTGCCTACGCGCTATGCTAAGTATGGACCCGACACTACATCGCGAAAGTTTAACAACCCGATAAGCATTGGCAAAGGCGACCGTGTGAAAGTGTTTGAGGATACTACAAGCAAAGACATTAATATTTTTGACTATACGTTTGATACGGAAGAGCGCAAAAAACCATCACAGTTAAACGATACAACCCAAAAAGCAGGTTTGGATAGTTTCCGTTTACCAAAGCAGCGCATTTACCTTACATCATTTTATACCGAAGGGCTTGTATCTAAAGTAGACCGTGCATTTCTAAACCAGGGCTACCAACCGTTTGACCCTAATGCTGGGTATATAAACCCCTTCCCCAACGTGCTGTTCAAAATTACATTGAAGGATGTGATGGAAGATTTCCGTATAACGGGGGCTTTCCGCCTGGCAGCAAACTTTGTGGGCAATGAATACCTGCTGCGTTTTGAGAACCTGAAACACAGGCTTGACCGCGAGGTGATACTGCACCGACAAGGTTTGCAAAGCGGATTTGATAATAATACACGCACCTACATACACCAACTAATTTACGGGGTGCGCTACCCTATTGTGCAAACATTCTGGCTAAAAGCATCGGCGACGGGGCGAATGGATAGCAAGGTGTTTTTAAGCTCAGCACAGGAGAACCTACCCCGTAAAACTACCAATGCCTATTGGGGTGCTGCCAATGGCGAGATGGTGTTTGACAACATTATACATGATGGACTGAACATTATGTATGGCACGCGCGCTAAGGGATGGGTAGAGTTTTACAACCGCTTTGACCAACGCAAAATCAATACAACTATTCTTGGTGTTGATGCAAGGCATTACCTGAAGATACACCGGTCGATTATTGCAGCATTCAGGGTGGCGGCTTCTACCTCATTCGGGCCGGGCAAGCTAATGTATTACATGGGGGGTGTTGATGGTTGGATAGTGCCTCAGTTTGACAGGGATGCTAATATCGACCAAAGCCAGACCTATCTGTTCCAATCGCTGGCAAACGGGGTGCGTGGCTTTAGCCAAAATGTGCGCAGCGGAAATACTTTTTTTATGGCATCGGCAGAATTGCGTGTGCCTATAGTGCGTTACCTGCTTAACTACAATATCCGCTCTGAGGTGTTGAATAATCTTCAACTGATGGGCTTTGCCGATATAGGCAGCGCATACGTTGGCTTAAACCCGTATGCTGAGATTAATACCTATGTAACCAAAACGATACAGCAGGGCCCGCTATTAGTCACCGTTAAAACCCAACGCGAGCCTATTATAGCGGGCCTTGGCTGGGGTGTGCGCACGAAGGTGCTGGGTTACTTTTTAAGGGTTGATTTGGCGCGTGGTATTGAGGACGGGCAGCTTAAGAAAACAAGGTTGTATATATCGCTGGGCACGGATTTTTAGTTTTAGTTGATAGTAGTCATTGACTGTTGTCAGTTAAAGATACCCCTATTATCCTCACCCCTACGGGGTAAAAACCTACTTGGTTTTGGTGTTGCGGATGATCATGTACTCATCAAATTTGAGGAGTATGTATTGAGTAAGGTCGTATTGCGATGAGTTTTTGATAAAGTCGTCGCTTAGGTTCATAAACAGGATAAAGTCGTCGAATTCAGATTCATCCAAATCCATAATATCTGTTTTAACATAAATGCGGAACAGTTCTTTCAGCAGGTCTTTTTTCTGTTCCAGGTTCTTCAAATCGGCCAGCTTTGCCTTATTGCGTCCGTATTTGCTAAAGCGCTCATACAAATAAGTAATGGGGCTGCTAAGGGCATCTGCCGTTCTCATTGTCGGCAGTGTGTAGCTACCCAGCTTCGACTTATCGTTCTCAATCTCGGCAAAGGTTTTCAGTGGCCTTACCGTAACTGCTTTTAGGGCGTATATTTTTTGTGGGAGTTTAATCTCCAGACTAAAGTTTGTACCGGCAGAGTCGGCATAACAAAGGTTTTGTGCCTTGTAGCCGGTAAGGGTAACCATAATAGTATCTGTTTTAACGGCCTTGATGATGAAGTAGCCGTAGCCATCGGTAAAGGTTCCGCGCAGTACAGACTTTTGCACCACCAAAGCACCCGCAATGGGCTGACCTGTAGTTAAATCAGTCACTTTGCCGCGCAGGGTGAACTCTGTTTGGGCCTGGGAAATGAAAAACAAAAAACAAAAAACGAAAAACAAAAAGTACCTGTAAAAATGCCTGCTACTTTTAGTATGTTTTCGCTGTATGTTCATTCTTCGTTGCTCTATTCACTATTAGCTATTAACTATAGCTGACAAATTAGCCGGCGAATAGTTTACGTTTTTTAATGTCTTATTATCGCCTGTGCGGTAAACGTTGTAATAATCACCACGCTGCAAATAGTATGCCTCAGTGCTGTGGTTGGCTTTATAATGCTCTACGGTTTGCTGTGCCTCCTCTTCGGTATTGCAGCTTTTGCTCATGTTAGAGCGGTGTACCTCATCAAACAAAGGCTTAAATTTATCGGCCAAACCAAACTCTAATACCGCGCCTGCCAACACATATTGAATATCAGCCAGGGCATCTGCAATCTCTACAATATTATTATCGGCAATGGCTTGACGTAGCTCGTCTAACTCTTCGGCAATAAGGTCGACACGCAACTTGCAACGCTCGGGCGAAGGGATTTTCGGGGTATCTAAAACAGGGTGGTTGAATGTAGTGTGGAACTCGGCAACCGAGTTGATGCTATCGGGGGTAGAAAACTTGCTCATTATATCTTTAAAATTTCATTGTCTGCAATAACGTAAAAATTATCGGAACCGTGCTTCTTGCCAATAGAAAACATACCGGTAAAACGTCCGAATGCGGGTAATATTGCATGGGTGCTATTAAAATAAAAACAGGGCAGCCTGACGCCCTGCCTTGCTTTGCCACCAATGCTTACAGCCGGGTGTACGTGGCCACTAATGATGATGGTGTTAGGATATAATTCTTCCATACCATCCACATACTCATGCACATAAGTAAAGGGAACATCGGCTAAAAATTCATTGTGGACAATAAGGTTGTATTTAGCATAATACTTCTCGTGCAAAATATCGTGGTTGCCTAAAACCAAATGAACTTCTTTTATCTCATTCAATAACAACCATTCGCCAAAGCGCTCCCACTCGCTGTTGTATTTACTGTGAAATAAATCGCCCAAGAAAATAAGGCGTTCAACATCATACGTATCCAGTAACGATTTAAGGCGGAACAAATCAGCTTCAACCATATTGGCAGGCACCGCTATGCCGGTTTTATTAAAGTGTGTAGCCTTGCCAAAATGCGCATCGGCCACCCACAGGGTTTTGCGCTTAGGCCAGTAAATTGCCCGTTCGGGTAATAAAATTAATTCTTCGCCTTGTACTGAAATTTGCATTGGTACAAAGGTAGCTATTAGGGGTCAGGTTTCAGGATACAGGGGTCAGAAAAGTTGATAGCTAATAGTCTAAACAAATAGTTAATTTGCAGGTTAGTTAAGGCGATATGGTATTTAAACTCTACACAGACTCTGAAGATGCATGGACAGCAATGTTTGCCCGGATGAAAGGTGCTACAAAGTCTATCCATATAGAGATGTACATTTTTACTGCTGATACCCAACGCACACACGATTTTATTACCCTGCTGAAAGAGAAAGCCCAAAACGGTGTGCAGGTGATACTAATATTTGACGTATTTGGCAGCATTAGCCTGTCTAATAAGGTTGTGAAAGAACTACGCGATGCAGGTGCCGAAGTGCGTTTTTTCAGGCATATATTTTACCGTACGCATAAAAAAATACTTTTGATTGATGGAAAAACCGCTTTTTTAGGTGGGGTAAATATTACAGAGCATGCCCGCGATTGGAAAGACTTGCAGGTAGAAGTATCGGGCAGTATTGTTCCGTATATATTCCGCAGCTTTAAGCGTACCTACAGGTATACAGGTGGCAAGGCACAGCCTTTGAAACCTGAATTTGATGGCACTGTAAAGGAGAAAGTAAAAATGTGGTTGTTGGAGAATATGCCGGTAATTGGCCGAAAGGTTATTAAGCAGTACTATCTGCGTAAGCTTAACGAAGCTACTGAAAGTATTATATTTATTACCCCTTATTTTATACCCAGCCGTTGGATGTTGGGTGCAATGCGTAACGCTATAAGTCGCGATGTTAAAATTACGGTGTTAATACCCGAAAATACCGACTTTAAATTAGCTAACAACATCAACAAATATTATGCTGGCATGGTTACTACGTTTGGTGTAAATGTGCTTTACACACCGGGAATGAACCATGCCAAAGCTGTACTTATTGATAATAACAAAGGGCTTGTAGGCTCTGCCAATATTGATGAACTATCATTTAATATTAATAATGAAATAGGGATTTTTTTTAATGCCCCTGCCTTTATAGCCCAACTGAAAAAAGTAGTAGACACCTGGGAAAAGACCGGAAAACCTTACGACAAAAATATAAACCGCCTGAAATGGTATCAGGCTTTGTTGGTTCCATTTATACGCCTTTTCCAGCCAATCCTCTAATCCAACAATCCCAAAAATTATTATTGCTCAAAAATCCTTAATCAACACCTAAACCTGTCAAAAACTCTCCTTACCTCTAACTTCTTACTCCTCTATAAAAAGCTATATTTGCACTGATATGCTAAGTAAGCTACATATTACAAATTTCGCACTGATAGAGAACGCCGAAATTGATTTTGGCAGCGGTTTTAACACCATTACGGGTGAGACCGGTGCAGGTAAATCGATATTGATGGGGGCGCTAGCGCTGATTACTGGCGCTCGGGCCGATAGCTCGTCGGTGGGAACCAACGGTGCCAAGTGTGTGGTAGAGGGTACGTTCAATGTTAAAGATTATTCGCTAAAGGGATTCTTCAAATTGCATGACCTTGATTATGCTAATGAAACCATTGTAAGGCGCGAGATTAATGCCGAAGGCAAGAGCCGTGCTTTTATCAACGATACACCCGTAAACCTATCCATACTAAAAGAACTGGGCGAGCAACTGGTAGATATACACAGCCAGCACCAAACACTCAGCCTGGCCGATAAAAACTACCAACTGGCGGTGGTTGACGCCATTGCCAATACTAAGGCTTTGCTTGATGAGTATAAGCAGGAATTTTCGGCATATAAAAAGCTGAAAACACTGTTGGCCGAGTTGCTGGAGAAGCAACAAAAATCGAAGGCTGATTTTGACTATATCAACTTTCAGTTAACCGAGCTGGACGAAGCCAAACTGCAGGAAGGCGAACAGGAAAAAGCCGAGCAGGAACTGGAAACCCTTACCCATGCCGAAGACATTAAGATGAACCTTTTCAAGGCTTCGGGCTTATTGGGAGATGGGGAACAGAATATACTTACCGCACTTACCGAGGCACGTAATGCCTTAGGGAATATTGCCAAATACAATACATCTGCTTCTGAACTATATGAGCGCTTAAACAGCGTGTTGATAGAACTGAAAGACGTACAAAACGAAACCGAAACCTTAGCCGAGGCTATAGGCATAGACCCTGAAAGGGCAGCGAACCTATCGGCACGGTTAGATTTGATTTATCGTCTGCAAAAAAAGCACAACGTACAAAGCCTGACCGATTTACTAGAGCTATACGATAAGCTGCAACAGCAAATTGGGAATGATGCTGATTTGGATAACCAGATATCAGCCACTGAAAAAGAGCTGAAACTAAGCGAAGAACAATGCCATACGTTGGCAGCTAACCTATCGGCGCAACGTACCAAGGCATTGCCGGTAATAGAGGGTGAACTGCTGAAGACCATAGGCCGCCTGAATATGGCAGGCTCAGAATTGCACATAAACCTTACCCCGCTAGACCACCTTAGCAACACAGGCGTAGACGACATCAACATACAATTTACGGCTAACAAGGGCTCTAAACTTGGCGACCTGGTAAAGGTTGCTTCGGGTGGGGAACTGTCGCGGGTAATGTTGGCTATTAAAGCGTTGGTGTGTAAATACACTGCACTGCCTACCATTATTTTTGACGAGATAGATACTGGAATAAGCGGCGAAACAGCCCATAAAACCGGTGCCATTATGGCTGAGATGGGTAAGACCATGCAGGTGGTAGCCATTACCCACTTACCGCAAATTGCAGGCAAAGGCCAAACGCATTTAAAGGTGTATAAGCAGACCAAAGCCGACATTACCAAAACGTTTATTAAGCCCCTGCGCGACCGTGAACGGCTGGAGGAAATTGCCCGTATGCTGAGTGGGGATAAGCTTTCTGAGGCGGCGCTGGAAAATGCGAAAGAGCTTATAGCCGGTAGCTTGTAGCTGATAGGGTTAACTAAAAACTAAAAGTGAAAAACTAAAAATATTTAGTCTGGTTACTGACCTCTGATTACTGACAACTGGAACATGGAAGAAAAATTAAAAGCCTTTGAGCGCTTACTTACCATAATGGATGAACTGCGGGAGAAGTGCCCGTGGGATAAGAAGCAAACGCTGGAAACGCTTCGCCACCTTACCATTGAGGAGACTTACGAGCTTAGCGACGCTATCCTAAAAAAGGATATGGAGGAGATAAAAAAGGAGATTGGCGACCTTATGCTCCACATGGTGTTTTACGCTAAAATAGCATCAGAAACCCAACACTTTGATATAGCCGATGTACTCAACGGAATCTGCGATAAGCTTATCCACCGCCACCCGCATATATACGGGGATGTTACGGTGAAAGACGAAGAAGAAGTGAAGCAAAACTGGGAGCAGTTGAAGCTGAAAGAGGGCAAAAAATCGGTGCTGGAAGGTGTGCCCGTTTCGTTGCCTGCGCTGGTAAAAGCATCGCGTATACAAGAGAAAGCCCGTGGCGTTGGCTTTGACTGGGACAACCGCGAACAGGTTTGGGAAAAGGTGAACGAAGAGTTGGCTGAGTTTAAAACCGAAGTAGACAGCAACGCCCCGCATGAGAAGGTAGAAGCCGAGTTTGGCGATTTGCTTTTTTCTATGATTAACTACGCCCGCTTTATCAACATAAACCCTGAAGACGCGCTGGAACGTACCAATATCAAGTTTATCCGCCGCTTTCAGTTTTTAGAAACCGAGAGTGCTAAAGACGGCAAAACCATTAAGGATATGACCCTACCCGAAATGGATGCGTATTGGAACAGGGCTAAAGAAATGGAATAACCATGCCAACAACAGGACAAGTATTAGCAGACCAATTGAACACCAGTCGCGAGTTGACGCGCTGGTACCTATCAAAACTAAAGGAGACAGACCCTTTTAAGCAGTTTGAAATTGAAGGTAAAAAGCTTAATAACTGGTACTGGATTATCGCGCACTTAGCGTGGGCCGAGCATTTCCTTATCATCAACGGTACAGGCGGTGAGCTGCTACCTGAATTTGAAGAACTACAGCCCTTCTCTATGGGCAATAGCTTTTCTAATGTTAATGCAAAACATGATGTCAAAGAACTACTGGCACTATTTAAAAAGGTTCACGAGCATTGCATTGAACGCCTCCAAAACATCACCGATGAAGAGATGGCAGAGGACAACAAACTTGGCTTCTCTTTTAGCAGCGATATGAGTAAAAAAGCCTTGGTAATGCACTGCATCCGCCACGAGGGTACCCACACGGGCAACCTTGCCATTCTATGCAAGGCCTTTGATTTGAAGACGGTGTAAATATTTTTTTATTTCTTCATTAAACCTTTGATAATTAGCAGTGTCTATACCACCAAATCCTAACTATACATGAAACAATTAATACTACTATTAACCATTTCCATTAGCGGCACCCTTAGCGCCCAAACAGGCCCCGAGGTTACATCGTGGATACAAAACCTTACGGGCGAAACAGGCTACGGTAGCATTGAAACCAACGTGCAACAGGTACAGTATTCTGCAGCCAATGTGTACGTAACCTGCACATGTATTCCCGGTTACGATATTGGCCCTTGGAATGCAAACCCAAATACCCCTGTAAACCAAAATTTCTGCTTTAAAATTACCCGCAACCCAGTAGAAAATACAGGTACTAAAACAGCTACAGGCCTTGGCCACATTGCAGTGTGGAGCAACGGTGTAAGCGCCTTTAATGCCAAAGATGCCATGTCGTACAACAACCAGAACATCTGGTACCGCAATGCCTACTATTTTGAGGGGCAAAGCTTTGACGAGTGCCTTGGCCACCCCGCCCCTAACGGCGAATACCACCACCACGTTAACCCAACCTGCTTGTACGATGATACCGACAGCACCCAACACTCGCCCATTATAGGTTATGCTTTTGATGGCTTTCCTATATACGGAGCATGGGGCTTTGCCAATGCCAACGGTACAGGCGCCATACACCGCATGCGCAGCAGCTACCGCAACCGCACTATTACCGACCGTACTACCCTGCCCGACGGCACCGTACTACAGGCTAACCAATACGGCCCAACCATTGCAGCGGCACCACTTGGCGCATACCTGGAGGACTATGAGTATGTACAAGGCTTTGGCGACCTTGACGAGCATAACGGACGCTTTTCTGTAACCCCCGATTACCCCAACGGCATCTACGCCTACTTTGTAACGTTAGATGATGCCCTTGAGCCTGTTTACCCCTATTTTATTGGCCCAACATACTATGGCACCGTTCAACAAGGTAATACCGGCCCACAGTCGGCGCACAACGTACCAAGTGAGCCTGTTACTACCTACGTACCCGACACCAGCGGCGCTACTGCCCTTGCCGAAGACATTAGCCGCAACATGGGCATTGGCCCTAACCCCGCTACCGATTACCTATTGGTAGACTTTAGCCGCACCACCGGAAAAGCCAATAAAATTGAGCTTTTTAGCATGCAAGGGGCTTTGTTGCGCAGTATCGAAAATCCTTCAATAACAGAAAGAATACCAATGCACAGCTTGAGCTACGGTGTGTATTTTATCCGCATACAAACCAGCACTGGCAGTGTTATAACCCGTAAGTTGGTTAAGAGTTAAGCATATCCCTTCTTCAACATACGCATACAAAAAGGTCTCTGTGAGGTTAACGCCTGACAGGGATTTTTTTATGTCAAAGAACCCGTTGTTATTCCTCGCTGTGAGAGGTAGTACTTCTGATGCAGCGGTCAGCACTGTAAGCTATAAAAGGGAGAGTTGTTTCTTTGATAATTGGACCGGCCTAAAATTAAATGTCGTAACAAAACAAGCGCAGTGAAGCGAAGAAGCCTGCTCTGTTTGAGTCAGCCTTAGGCTGACGAGTTTGCAGGGTTCAGCGTAACGGAGCGTAGTTTTTAGACAATTAATTTTCAACCTTGATTTTTTGGTTACTTTTTTATCAAGAAAAAAGTAATAAAGCCCCGCGGCAGCGAAACGCCGTAGACAATGAAGTAAATTTGGGCTAAAGCCCGATTTAATACCCGCACTTAATCCACGGTCTAAAGGCCGTGGCTACTATCTACTCGTCGCTAAAAATTCCTCCCCCTCACTACGCTCGGGGACTCCCTTTATTTAAAGGGAAAATAACCGCTTACAGGTTAAACATTCAGCCCCATTATTTGTCTCTTAACCTGCAATTGAATATGCGGTAACAAAGCGTATCTTTGCACCCAATTTTATGGTAGAAGAGGAATCGATACAGGTTTTTGGCGCGCGCGAGCACAATTTAAAGAACATAGACGTAACCATACCCCGCAACAAAGTGGTGGTAATCACGGGTTTGTCGGGTTCGGGTAAATCGTCGCTGGCGTTTGATACCATTTACGCTGAAGGCCAACGCAGGTATATAGAGAGTTTTGCCGCTTATGCACGCCAGTTTTTAGGCGGCATGGAGCGTCCTGATGTGGATAAGATTACCGGACTTAGCCCTGTGATTTCTATTGAGCAAAAAACCACCAGCCGCAACCCGCGGAGTACCGTTGGAACCATTACCGAGATTTACGATTTCCTTCGTTTACTCTATGCCCGCACCGCCGATGCTTACAGCTACAACACGGGCGAGCTGATGGTGCGCTACTCTGACGAACAGATCATCAACCTAATACTGGAAAAGTACGACGGCAAAAAGCTTATAATGCTGGGGCCGGTTATTAAAGGCCGCAAAGGCCACTACCGCGAGTTGTTTGAGCAGATACGCAAAAGCGGTTTTACCAAGGTTAGGGTTGATGGCGAAGTGAAAGACATTACCTACGGTATGAAGCTTGACCGCTACAAAATTCACGATATTGAGATTGTAGTAGACCGTATAGAGGTAAATGCCGATAATAAAACCCGCATTAACGATGCCCTTAAAACCTGCATGCGGTATGGGAAAGGCACTATGATGGTGCAAGACTATGAGACTAACAAAGTGCAGTTTTTCAGCCGTATGTTGATGTGCCCCACCACAGGCATATCGTACGACGACCCTGCGCCTAACCTATTCTCCTTCAACTCGCCCTATGGCGCCTGCCATAAGTGCAACGGTCTGGGCGAGATATCAGAGATTGACATTAAAAAGATTATACCCAACCCTCAGCAAAGTATTAAGCGTGGCGGTTTGGCTCCGCTGGGAGAATATAAAAATTCGTGGATTTTTGCCCAGTTAGAGGCTATAGGAGAGAAGTTCGGCTTTAAACTGGATACTCCGCTGGAAGAACTAACGGAAGATGCTATAGACGCAATTTTATACGGCACAGAAGAAGTACTGAAAGTAAAAGGCCAGTATGAAGGCGGCCTTAGCTATGCCGTAAGCTTTGATGGTATTGTAAACTTTATTGCCAACCAGTTTGAAGAAGGCGTAAACGAGAGCACCAAGCGCTGGGCTGAAAGCTTTATGAATAAGGTAGAGTGCCCCGAATGCCATGGCGCCCGCCTGCGCAAAGAGGCTTTGTATTTTAAAATAGACGGGAAGAACATTGCCGAACTATCTAAGCTAGACATTACCGAGTTTTATACCACCGTGCAAGGGCTGGAGAAAAAAATGAGTAAGCGCCAGCTGATTATTGGTAAAGAAGTGCTTAAAGAAATTGCCGACCGTACTAACTTTTTATTAGACATTGGCCTTGATTACCTTAGGCTGAATATGAGCGCCAAAACCCTATCGGGTGGAGAGGCGCAACGCATAAGGTTAGCCACACAAATTGGCAGCCAACTGGTGGGTGTATTGTACATTCTGGATGAGCCTAGCATTGGCCTGCACCAGCGCGATAACAGTAAGCTGATAAAAGCCCTGCAAAACCTGCGCGATGCTGGAAACTCTGTACTTGTGGTTGAGCATGATAAGGAGATGATGGAGGCGGCAGATTACATCTTGGATATTGGCCCTGGTGCCGGTGTACATGGCGGCCAGGTGGTTGCCAGTGGCACGTATGCCAATATTTTAAAATCGAACAGCGCTACATCGCAATACCTAAACGACGAAAAACGAATTGAAATACCTGCCAAACGGCGCGAGGGGAATGGCAAATTTTTAACGCTCAAAGGCGCTACAGGCAATAATTTACAGAATGTAGATTTGAAGTTGCCTTTGGGCAAATTCATTTGTGTGTCGGGTGTTTCAGGCAGTGGTAAATCGTCGCTGATAAACGAAACCTTATACCCTATCCTTGCCAAATTCTTTTACGATGCAGGCAAGAAACCGCTACCGTACAAAAAGATAGAGGGCATTGAAAATATTGATAAGGTAATAGATATTGACCAAACGCCTATTGGCCGCACACCCCGCAGCAACCCTGCAACATACACAGGTGTGTTTACCGATATCCGCGCACTGTTTGCCAACCTGCCCGAAGCTAAAATACGGGGCTATTTGCCCGGCCGTTTTTCTTTCAACGTTAAGGGTGGCCGCTGCGAAACCTGCAAAGGTGGTGGTGTTAAGGTTATTGAAATGAATTTCCTTCCTGATGTGGAAGTGCTTTGCGAAACCTGCCAGGGCAAGCGCTACAACCGCGAAACTTTGGAGGTACGCTTTAAAGGCAAATCGATTAGCGATGTACTGGATATGACTATTGAGCAGGCGGTGGTTTTCTTTGAAGCGATACCATCTATCCTACAAAAAATAAAAACCCTGAACGATGTTGGCCTGGGCTACATTACCCTTGGGCAGCAGAGTACCACCTTATCGGGTGGAGAGGCACAACGTGTTAAGTTAGCTACTGAGCTTTCTAAACGCGATACCGGCCAAACCCTTTATTTGCTCGATGAGCCTACTACAGGTCTGCATTTTGAAGACATCCGCATATTGCTGGAGGTGTTGGATAAGCTGGTAAACCGTGGCAATACCGTGTTGGTTATTGAACACAATATGGACATTATAAAAGTAGCCGACCATATTATTGATGTTGGCCCCGATGGTGGCCGCAAAGGCGGGCAAATCATCGCCGAAGGTACACCCGAGGAGATTGTGAAAAAGAACAAAGGCTTTACTGCGCCCTACCTTAAAAAGGAGCTGGAGCATGTGCCTGCTGCTGAACCTGTAGCTGCTAAAAAGAAAGCTAAAAAAGACTAAGTTTAATCGTCAATCCCGCGAAGGCGGGAATCTCACCATACGGCACAAGCACTAAGTAATGAAACAATTCGGTCTTATAGGTTATCCTCTTTCACACTCATTCTCTAAAAAATATTTTACGGAGAAGTTAAAAAAGCTTGGCCTAACTGACCATAGATACGAGTTATTTCCGCTTGAAAGCATTGAAGATTTACCGCAACTGATTGCTGATAACCCTAACCTTGTTGGGTTGAATGTTACTATTCCGTATAAGGAAAGTGTAATCCCGTTTTTAAGTGTATTAGACGAAACAGCAAAGGTTGTTGGGGCTGTGAATACCATTGTTATTATTAGTAACCCCTCCCCGCTTCGCGGTACCCCCCCTACTTTAGAGGGAGAGTTTAAACTCATCGGGTACAACACCGACGTTATCGGCTTCTCTCAAAGCATAAAGCCCCTACTCCACCCACAGCACGAACGTGCGCTGATACTCGGTACCGGCGGTGCTGCCAAAGCCGTGGCGCATGTATTAAAGGGCTTAGGGATACAGTACTATTTTGTATCGAGGGAGAAGAAAAACCTACCTAACTGTCTTACTTATGCTGAGCTTAACCAGGCGGTTTTTAATACCTGTAAAATGGTGATAAACACCACTCCCTTAGGCATGTATCCTAACATTGACGATGCCCCTGCCCTACCCTACGAATTTTTTACTGCGGAGCATCTGGCCTACGATTTAGTTTACAACCCAACAGATACCCGCTTTATGCAACTGGCAGCCCAACAGGGCGCACATGCTGTTAACGGGCTAAATATGCTATACTCCCAGGCTGAGGCTGCATGGAAGATTTGGAATAAAGATTAAATATTCTCTGGAAGTTTAAACGACCAAATTCCCACCAAG
Source organism: Chitinophaga pinensis (assembly GCA_945869825.1). Classification (GTDB taxonomy): domain Bacteria; phylum Bacteroidota; class Bacteroidia; order CAMBQF01; family CAMBQF01; genus CAMBQF01. Next base: position 22,052 of record CAMBQF010000040.1, read on the forward strand.
CCTGCTAATGCCTGTGGCAATATAAAAGGGATTACCGCGGGTTGAAAGCCCTGTCCATCGAAACAGAAAACCAACAGAACATGGGCGGTAAGCATGGTAACTAGCAATAGCAGAACCGATACCAGTGTTTTTATTTCAAACACATCGCAGTTAAAGCGATATATCTCGGTAATAAGCATGTAGGCAACGTATATAAACATAAACGCTACTATGCCTCCTGATAGGGCCATTAGCACCAGCGGCGACATGCCTGCGGGGCTTTTAAACAGAAAAGATAATACTAACGGCGCAAGCACAACAAGGCCCAATACTTTAACTACATAATTGAATATCAGTTTTAAAGGTATTTTGTGCGCTTCCATTATAGCTCGTTTGGTAGGTCTATAACGTAGGGTGGTATCGGATTATTTTATAGGGGTGAATTATTTTTCAAACCATCATGTCCGCAAAGCGGACAAAGGATCGGCTTAGCCCAGCGGAAGCGAGTCTTCCTGTTATTTATAGCGGCAGGGTGGTAATTAAAAAAGCCCCACATCGCTGTGGGGCTTTAAATTATTTACTTCGCTAAAAGCTATAAGCTATCACCTAGAAACCATTATGCTCCCGCTTCCCTCAACATTTTCAATTTGTCCTCTACCTCTTTCAGTTCTTTCTTAGCCGACTCAATTTGGCTTTCTACGTTTTTACGAAGCTCTTCAGCATTTTTAGAACGGGCAAAGAATTCAATG
>CAMBQF010000041.1 GCA_945869825.1 Chitinophaga pinensis
GACTGAACAGGAGTATCTATGCCAAAGTAGCGGGCTAAAAAACGGTACACATTACCATCAACAGCGGCGGCTTTTTCGGCAAAGGCAATAGATGCTATGGCGCCTGCTGTGTATGGACCAATGCCTTTAAGATTCGCTATTTCGGCATATGTACCCGGGAACATTCCGTTATAATCTTTCGCTACAATTTTAGCCGTTTGATGCAGGTTGCGCGCACGCGAGTAATACCCTAAGCCTTGCCATAAGCGCATTACAGCGTCTTCGTGGGCGTTGGCTAAATCTACCACGGTGGGGTAGGTGTTGGTAAAGCTATGGTAATAGGGCATGCCCTGCTCTACTCGGGTTTGTTGTAAGATAATTTCAGACAGCCAAATCTTGTAAGGGTCGTTAGTAGTACGAAAAGCCAAGGGCCTTTTATTTTCTTCATACCAATGTAAAAGCGTAGCGGCAAAATCCATGGCTATACTAACCCTTCATCCTTTAAATGGTTGTAAATTTTGTTGGTTGCCCCGGTGTTTTCCAATACATATTTGCGGCTGGCAGCACCTGCCAGCATATACAGGCGGGTATCGGTGTTCAGGTTGTTGAATACATGTAGCAAATCATCAGCATTGTTGATAGAAAAAGTAGCATGCAGCTTTAACAAATCCAAGGCTTCGGCAAACTTGGTATGCTTAGGGCCAAATATAACAGGGTGCCCATAAACAGCTGCTTCCAGTATGTTGTGTATGCCAGAGTTAAAGCCACCGCCAACGTACGAAATATGAGCATAGCGGTAGGCGGTAGAAAGCACTCCGATAGTGTCTATAATCAATACTTGTGCATCAGCCAATCCTTCCGTTTTGCCTTCAGTATATAGTGCAATTTTCAAATTGCCAAATGTGCTTTTTAATTGGCTTATCCGCGTTGCATTTACATCATGCGTTGCAATAACAAACTTCCATCCGTCGGGTGCGGTATTTATAAGCGCAGCAAGGGCTTTCTCATCCTCGGGCCAGGTGCTGCCTGCAATAAAAAGCTTATTGCCATTGGCAAATTCTTCAACAATAGCTAATTTAGAGAGAGATTGTGCTACATCATGTACCCTATCAAAACGTGTGTCGCCAGTAATAGCAACGTTTACAAAGCCATGTGCGTTTAAAAGGCTTTTAGATTCTTGGTTTTGCACAAAAAAATACTTGAAAACCCGCAGCGGCATTAGCCTTTTGTACCTAAAGAAGTATTGGTTTGCCCTGAATATGCCCGATACAAGAAAAGTTGGTGTGTTAGTTGATTGTAAAACAGACAGATAGCCTTCCCAAAACTCATATTTGATAAAAAGTGCTGTTTTAGGCTTAACAGCAGCTACAAAGCGGGCTGCATTGTTCTGTAAATCAGCAGGTAAGTAAAATACGTAATTTGCCCCTGAGTAGTTTTTACGCACCTCGCAGCCCGATGGGGAGAAGAACGTAAGCAGTATTTTTTGTGCAGGGTTTTCCTGTTTTATTTTTTCGATTAATGGGCGGCCTTGCTCAAATTCGCCAAGCGAGGCGCAGTGCACCCAAATGTATTCGCGGTTGCCCCAATCTATAGCTTCTATTTTCACGAGCAAACCTTTGCGGCCAATAACCCATAAACGTGCTTTGGCGTTGCCAAATATGGCAGCTAACTTAATAGCTGTAATATATAGCTGTGTGCTTAGGCGATAAAGCATTTAGTTGTAAAAATAAGTGCCAGGGTCGCGGCGGTAAAGAGGCAGCACCCAGCCAAATTTAAAGCTGTATAGAAGGTCTATACGCTTGGTATTGTCGGGGCCCATTTGGTCGAAGTTGTAAGGCCTGCGGTTTTGGGTAAAACCCTGTGTAAACTCAGCACCTACAAAAAAGTTGAGCAGCTTGCGGTTACCCATGTATCGGTAGCCAAAAAACTCGGTAATACAAGGTCCGTTTGTTTTACGGTCGTACCCTGTTTTATAGTCTTTAGAAAGGGCGTAAACGTTATTGTCGGCCACCTCTATGCGTATTTTATGGTTGATAAAGCCACCACCCACAGATATAACAAAACCGGTGTTTTTGTTTGGCCCAAAGGCGGGTATAAGCTTGCCTACCGATGCGGTGAACATATAACCCCGTTGGTATTGATAAATTTCGGCACCAGTGCCTACATTAGTAATTACAGTGCCCCCCGGTGTTGCTATGGCTTTTAAAATGGTATCTTCTTTAATGTCAGAACCAAAAATAAAACCGCCACCTGCACCAAACATCCAGTTGTTTTTTGTTTTGTATTGAAAGTTTAACCCCAGCATAGAGCTGTTGCCAAACCTATCGGCAAGGTTACCGCCCGGCACCTGAAAAGCGTATGAAATATCAACCATAGCAATAGAGATGGTACTGTCTTCAACGTTTTTTGGTGTAACCTGTGCGCAGGTGGTTTGTGCAATGCTTAGCAGCAGCGCACCAACGGTAACTATGGGGTATAAAAATTTCATGTTTGCTAAACGCAATTTATTGTGGAAAATTGTAGTAGGGCGAAATCATTAAATAAACAATAACGCCAGTAGTGGTTACATACAACCATATAGGAAAACTGTAGCGCACCAGCTTGCGGTGGCGGGCCACATCGTTTTGCAGGCCGCGGTAAAACGATAATAGTATTAATGGCAACACTGCAGCAGCTAAAACAATATGTGTTAGCAGAATAAAGATGTATACATAGTACAGGCTGTTTTCTTTGGGAAATGATGTAGCGGGGGCCATCCAGTGGTAAGTAATGTACGATACCAAAAACAACGACGAAACACCAAAGGCCGAAAGGTTTAGCGCTTTGTGCAGGCTAATGTTGCGTTGCTTAATTTGGTAAAAAGAAAAAAGCAGCAAAAGGGTGCAGGTAGCATTTAGTATGGCATTTAGTTTGGGTAATGAGTACACAAAAGAGGGTATGGGGTTGGGCACGGGAATTATTTTAAGGCTTAAAATAAAAACCACAATGCAAACAAATACCGTAATGCCGGCAACAATTCTAAAAACAATTTTATCTGTCATATAAAGAGCTTAATAAGGTGCAAAGATACTTTGCAAAACAATATAAGATTGTTAATTGTAAAAATGCATTAGTTTTGCGAAAGTAGATTTTTAGGGAAATTGCTTAAAGACGAAATATATACCCGCGAAGAGATACTGGATGCCTTTAAAAAAGTGGCATTCAACTCTACACTTATGTGCCTTGCCGCTTTTGGCGTGGTTAATTTACTTCACAACCTTATTTGGTACCTGGGCGCCTACCATTATATTTCAGAACCGGTATTGCTTTACAACAGTGTTGCGTTTGTTAAAAGCGAAGGTTGGTATCCGCGTGCGGTGAAAATTATTTATAATGCCGGCCCATATTTATGCGTCGGCCTGGCAATATTATCGTATCTGGTGTTTTTAGCCGTACCCAAAAAACGCAGCACCTACCGCATGTTTTGGTTTTGGATATTTATCCATAGTATGAATTATTACCTTGTACAATGGCTGGCTACCCCTTATGTGCGCAACTCAGGCATTGGGGTTTTAACACGCTACTGGTACTGGACAGAGCGCGACAGGTTTATTGCCGCGCTTATAGCGCTAATTATTATAATTTTTTACGGGCGCTTTATTGCACACAACTTTTTGCAGTTTACCCCCGCCATGAAGTATATGAAGAGGAATAACTACCGGGTGTTTTCTTTTTATGTATTGATGATACCAGCATTTACGCTAATGGCAATTATACCGGCTTTTCATATGTTTTATGAGTGGCGCGTAGTATGGCTTATGGTACTGGCACTTTTCTTAATGTCTACCAGTGTATTTATACGAATAGGCGAACGCAAGTTTATGGTACACTTTTTTGAGGAAACCTACAAAATACGCTACAGCTATGGGGCTGTATTTGCTTTTGCAATTGTATTAGCAGCCTACTTGTACTTATACTTTTTTGGCCTGCGTTTAGAGCCTGGCCTGTTTTAATTATTTGTCGTTATAAAGGGGTTTTATACCCTTGCTGATTACCTTTGACATATGCAAAAAAAGTTATTTGTAACAGGCGGCGTTTTTGCGCTGTTAAGTGTGGTACTTGGCGCCCTGGCGGCACATGCACTGCGCGATAAGCTGGAACCCCGTAGCCTTGAAGGGTTTAATACAGCTGTAAAATTTATGTTTTACCATGCGCTTGCACTGTTGGTTTTTGGTCTGATGGTCATACAATATGGCGGCAAATTATTTGGTTGGGCTGCCAATCTTATTATTGCGGGCACCTGCCTTTTTTCAGGCTCTATATATCTGCTATCTACCACCGCGGTTAGCGGGCTTACTATACCCAAAGGTTTTGGGCTGGTAACGCCATTGGGCGGGGTGTTGCTTATTGCAGGCTGGGTTTTATTTATCCTATCCATCATCAACACTAAAAAATAGCCATGAGCTACGAAAACTATACAAGCCACTTGCGCAAGCTAGCCGATGTAAACTTTGCTAACGCACTTTTGCAGTGGGACCAGGAAGTGTTTATGCCCGAAAAAGGCGGTGCAGCAAGGGCATCGCAGCAGGCTACGCTGGCAGGCATTTCGCACGAGCTGGCTACAGCGCCCGAATTGGATACTATTGTTAACGGGCTATTGGCTGGCAATGCGCTTGATGAGAAACAACGCAGCAATGTAGAGCGCACAGCTAAAGACTTTGCCAAACGCAATAAATTCTCAAAAGAGTTTGTAGAAGAAATGAGCATGGCTATCTCTGCGGGTTTCCAGGCGTGGCAGGTGGCTAAAAAAGACAATAACTACGCCCTGTTTGAGCCTAAGTTGCAAAAACTGATAGACCTTAAACGCCGCGAGGTGGAAATTGCCGGGTACGAAGCGCACCCTTACGACGCCTTGCTGGATGATTATGAGCCAGGAACAACATCGGCCGATGTAAAGGCGCTGTTTGATGATTTTAAACCACGCCTTAAAGAGCTTTTGGCCAAGGTATTTGCGGCACCCAAGCCCGATGACAGCTTCTTTAAACAGCATTTTGATAAAAGTACCCAATGGGGTTTTGGCCTCGATTTGCTAAAGCAAATGGGATATGATTTTGATGCCGGAAGGCAGGATATTTCGGCGCACCCATTTACGGTAAGCTTTGGTAGTGGCGATGTTAGGGTTACTACCCGTGTTAGCGAGACCGACCTGGCTGAAATGATATGGAGCTGCATACACGAAGGGGGCCATGCATTATATGAGCAAGGCTTGCCTGCGGATGATTACGGCTTACCATCGGGCGAGGCGGTATCGTTAGCTATACATGAAAGCCAGAGCCGCCTGTGGGAGAATAATGTGGGTCGCAGTAAAGATTTTTGGCAGTTTAACTACCCCAGGCTACAACAGTTGTTTCCGGCACAATTAGGTGCCGTTGGTTTAGATAGTTTTTACAAGGCATTTAACAGGGTAGAGCCATCGTTAATACGCACGTCGGCCGATGAGCTGACCTACCATTTCCATATTATCATCCGCTTTGAACTGGAACTGGCCATGGTTGAGGGTTCGCTGCAGGCGAAAGACTTGCCCGAGGCGTGGAACGCTAAGTATAAAGAGTATTTGGGTATAGAGGTGCCTAACTATGCGCAAGGTGTGCTGCAAGATGTACACTGGAGCCATGGCAGCATGGGCTATTTTTCTACATACTCGCTCGGTAGCCTTTATGCAGCGCAGTTTTATGCCCAGGCAGAAAAAGAAATACCCGGGCTGGAAAGCAGCATAGCCGGCGGAAATACCACCCCATTATTACATTGGTTAAGAGCTAAGATACATACCCGGGGGCGCAACCTTACCAGCCGCCAGATATGCGAAATGGTAACCGGCAAACCCCTTGACGCCAGCCATTTTATGGCCTATGCCAACAAAAAGTATGGATATATATATGGGTTTTAGAGATTTTTACTCCCTTTATGTACTTATTATCAGAAAGAATTTGGTATTTGCGCAAATTTCTTTTCGGCAAGAAACCTAAATAATTAGATATTGGCTTAACTTTGCATTTACCGTAAATAAACAACATAATTTAACACACAATGAAAAAACTGTTACTCGCTCTTGTTTTTTTAGTTGTAGGCAAGGTTGCCACAGCACAAGACACTCTTCTGTTTGAAGATTTTAACAACGTAATTAATTTTACATACCAGGTTGCACCACCCAGCGGCCAGGTTTACGATAGCTCTGGCTATAACTTTGATGGCGATGGTTTAATTGATGCAAACGACCGCGATTTAGAGTGGTTTTTAATTCTTCCTTTCGCTATTCAGGACTCATTAACTATTGATGGTGATACTAACGTTGCCCTTGCATCAAGCTCTTGGTTTGACCCTGCAGGTCAGGCATTAAACTACTTCATCCTGCCTTCTGTTCAGTTAAACGATGCCTCTGGTGTTTTAACATGGAAATCGGCACCACGCCAAACCCCATTGTATTGCGATGGCTACAAAGTATTGGTATCAACTACCGATAATTTTGAAAACAACTTTACCGACACTCTTTTTGTTGGTGCAGAATACCTTTCTCGCGTTGACCCATTGCCAGATAGCTCTTATGCAGGCTTTACTTTCTCTGAAGGTGAGGTGCATGGCTTAGATGGCACTTATGTTGAGTACGGCGGCGACTCTATACGCTTACTTGGTGTTTTAAAACCACACAGTGTTAGTCTTGCCCAGTATGCAGGCCAAAAAATTTACATCGCCTTTTTACACGATGCTGATGATGACAACCTGATTTCTATTGATGATATCTGTTTAAGGGGCGACGGTACCGTTAATCTTGACGAAACAAAAGCTGACGTTGAAGTGGGCATGTTCCCTAACCCTGCTACAAGCACTGTTAACTTAAACTTTAACGTTGTAAAATCGGGCCCTGTTAGCCTTGAGGTTTATGACCTAAGCGGTAAACAACTGGAAAAACGCGCAATTGGCGCCCGTTTAAAAGGCCAGCACACTTACCAGTTTGATGTAGCAGGCTACGCTGCAGGCAACTACCTGGTTACTTTACGCACATTAGGTGGTGCTAAAACTCTTAACCTATCGGTTGTAAAATAAGCAGCAATTATAGCGCATTAAATAAAAAACCCGCTGGCATTATTGCCAGCGGGTTTTTTGTTCTTATAGAGTGTTAGGTTTTATTAGTGTGTTTTTACCAGCTTAAGTACGTTAGACTTTACACCGTTGCGCTCTAGGTTTACCATGTATACACCGGTAGCCAGGCGTGTTTTATCTTCAAACGTAAAAGTGTTGCGGCCTTCTTTAGGCTTAATAATATTGCTGAATATTTGTTTGCCTGTTACATCTTTTAACACTACCGAAATATCGGAATTGGTGTCTGCATCAAAAACAATTTCGCTTAAGCCGTTAGAGGGATTTTGCCCACCGTATATAATTTTTACGGCCTCTTCTTTTGTAATGGCTACCGATATCATATCAGAGTATACAGTTTGCCCTTCAAAATTGGTTTTGCCCAGTCGGTATACATTGTTGCCGGGCAGTGGCTCAGGGTCAATATAAGAGTAGTCTTTACGGTCTTCGCTAAAACCGGCACCTTGTATAACGGCTATTGGTTCAAACATTTTACCGTCGGCACTGCGCTCTATAGTAAAATAGTCGTTTTCTACCTCCATAAGTGTCCGCCATTTAAGCACCACCGCATCGCCCTGGCGTTCGCCTTCAAAAAAGCGAAGCTTAACAGGGTCTTTTATAGCTTCGGTGCCTGCACGCGCGGTAGTGCTTTGCCCTAAGTTAAGGTATGTAAAAGTAATGCCGCCTACAATGGCAACACAACAGGTGCCAACAACCACATATTTTAGTGCTGCCGACATTTTTTGTTTTTGCTTTTGTACTATGCGTAAACCTTGTTTCATAAGCTTGATGTATTAACAAGCCCAAAACTATTTTATAGTACGCCTGGTTTTTTGCCAATGCAAGGGTATGGGTTACCCATGTAATAAAGAAACGAAATTTGCACAAAGAGGATTGTAATGTGCTGAAAATCAATACAAAAACAAATGAGCAACAGTTGCTAACATGTAAGCGATTAGCCTATTAAGCCGTTTTGGTGCAGGTACTCGGCAATTTGTACGGCATTGGTTGCAGCGCCCTTGCGCAGATTGTCTGCCACTATCCACATATTTAGGGTATTAGGCTGACTTTCATCGCGGCGCAGGCGGCCCACAAAAACATCGTCTTTACCATGCGCTTCCAATGGCATTGGGTAAATGTAGTTCTCAGGATTGTCGCGTAAGGTAACGCCTGGTGTGGCAGCTAAAAGCGTGCGTACATCGGCCAAATCAAAATCATGCTCAAACTCTACGTTTACCGCCTCGGAGTGCCCGCCCGAAACCGGCACGCGCACGGCAGTTGCCGTAACACGGATAGTATCGTCGCCCAAAATTTTACGGGTTTCGTTTACCATCTTCATTTCCTCTTTGGTGTACCCATTATCGGTAAACACATCGCATTGCGGTATGCAGTTTTTATCAATGGGGTATTTATACGCCATTGGGCCTTCAACGCCATTGCGCTCGTTATCCATTTGCTGTACGGCTTTAACGCCCGTGCCACTTACCGACTGGTAGGTAGATACCACCACGCGCTTAATACCGTACTTTTTGTGCAGCGGGCTTAGCGCCATTACCATTTGTATAGTAGAGCAGTTGGGGTTGGCTATTATTTTATCGTTAGCGGTAAGTTCGCTTGCGTTAATCTCAGGCACAACCAGTTTTTTACTAGGGTCCATCCGCCATGCCGATGAGTTGTCTACTACCGTAATACCTGCTTCGGCAAACCTGGGGGCAAACTCTGTAGAAGTTGCGCCGCCGGCAGAAAAGATGGCAATTGCGGGTTTAGCGGCAATGGCGTCACTCATGCTAACTACCTTGTATTGCTTGCCTTTAAAGGTAACCTCTTTACCCTGGCGTACTGATGCATCAGATGCAACGGCTAATAATTCTGTTACAGGGAAATTGCGTTCTTCTAACACACGCAACATAACGGTGCCTACCAGTCCGGTGGCGCCCACAACGGCTACTTTCATTTTTACGGTTTGTATTGCAAATGTAGTTTGCAAATAAGTACATAGGGAAAACAGCGTGGAATTAATTTTGATTGCCTGTGGCATTTCCTGTTGGGAAAGCCTACCGGGCGAGGACTACCCACGCTTGAAAGGGATTGTGAGACGTCAGAACCGTTGAACCTAACACCTGCTAAGGTCAAAAATTATGCAAACAGTTGTTCTATTTGGTGGCGTTCTTGTGGGTTGGTAATAACAATAAACACATCGCCGGGCTGAAAGGTATAATCTGGTTGTGGCTTGTAAATGGCTTGGCCGGTGCTTTTGCGCAGGGCTAAAAAGTTAGAATCTTTAAAGGCGCTAATATTAAGCGTAGCCACTGTGCTGCCAATATAGCGTGCGGGCAGGGCAAATTCTTCAAACCTATAGTTTACGCCATTATCGCGCAGCATATCATCTAGAAAAGACGTAACAGTGGGGCGCACCATTTCTGATGCCATGCGGAGTCCACCAATATGGTAAGGCGATATTACCTTGTCGGCCCCGGCTTTGGTTATTTTGTTGATGTAAGAATTATCTTTACACATAGAAACAACCCTTGCTTTGGGATTTAGTTGCTTTGCCGAAAGACTTATAACCAGGTTTGTATTATCATCGTTAGTTGCTGCAAAAACGCCCATGCAGCGGCTAATACCCGCCTTGGTAAGTGTATCGTCATCCGCAGCTTCGCCATCAATAACTAACCATTTTGGGTGTTCTTGTTGTATGGTTTTTACACGCTCACTATCGCGCTCAATAACAACAAACAAACGCTTGGTAAGTTCCATCTCAGCAACAATGCTGTTGCCAATGCGGCCTAAACCACAAATAATAAAGTGGTCTTCCAGCTCTTCAATAGTATTCATGGTTTGTAAATATTTATAGGTTTTGTTTATGCGCCCGTCTACAGCAACTGCAATTACCGACGACACTGTGTAAGTGGCAAGCGCTATGCCTGCCAATGCTAAAAATACGGTGTATAAACGGCCTTCGGGCGATTGCGACAGGTCTACAATCTCACCATAACCAATAGTGGTTATGGTTATCATTGTCATGTAAAAACAATCTACAAGAGAGTAGGTGTGGTGAGTAATATAACGGTAAAAAATGGTAGAAGCAGAAATGAGTATAGTAAAGGCAATAAGGGGTATTTTGAGGCGGTTAGACACCTCTATAAATACAGCATCGCGCAATAGCCTAAATTTCATTTGGTAAACGTACAAAAAATGGCAGTATGCTATAATGATAAATACCAGTATAGTATGCTAAGTATTAATAGGCCGTTAATTAACCTAAAAGGTATGCAAGCAGCGAAATTAATTATTAGCTTTGCAGGTATCATCTATCAATCATGAAAAAACTATTACTTATTGCGGCTTTAATAGCCGGTTCAATGGGCCTTAAAGCCCAGCAAATGTATCCGTCAAATGCGGATGTAAGGGCTGATGTTGATCCTGCCTACGCGCCTTTTTACCATGGTGTAGCATCGGGCGACCCGCTTGCCGACCGTGTGATAATCTGGACACGCGTATCAGACCAAACAGGTACCGTTAACCTTACCTGGCGCATGGCCTTAGACACTGCCTTTGCCAGTGTAGTAGCCAATGGCAATGCCAGTACCGACAGCTCTAAAGATTTTTGTGTTAAGGTAGATGTTACCGGCCTGCAAGCCAACACATGGTACTACTACCAGTTTAACATAGGCGCCGAGCGTTCTTTAATTGGCCGTACGCGCACCCTGCCTGTTGGTGATATTGACAGCCTGCGCTTTGCGCTGATGAGCTGCCAGGATTATGAAGCCGGCCTGTATAACGCCCATGCTAATGTTGTTAACCGGAATGATATAGATGCTGTAATTTTTGTGGGCGATTATATTTACGAATATGGAGCAGGCGGCGGAGACCGCGCTCACGAGCCCGACTATGAGATTTTAAACCTTGACGATTACCGCACCCGCCACTCGCAATACAAACTAGACCCCGACTTGCGCCGCGCTATGCAGCAATACCCCTGGATTTGTGTTTGGGACGACCACGAAATTGCCAACAACGGCTGGAAAGATGGTGCAGAAAACCACACACCAGGCACTGAAGGCGACTGGCTAGTGCGCCGTAACGATGCTTTAAAGACATACTTTGACTGGATGCCGGTGCGTAAGCCCGACCCTAATGCGCCAGAGCGCATTTACCGTAACTTCCGTTGGGGTAACCTGGTTGATTTAATGATGCTTGACACCCGCTTTGAGGGAAGGGATGAGCAACTTTCTACAGGCTCGCCGGCACTAACAGATACAAACAGAACAATATTGGGCGTGGATCAACGCAATTGGATGCTTAACCAAATGGACACTACAACGGCAAGATGGAAAATACTAGGCCAGCAGGTTATGGTGGCCCCGCTGCGTGCTTTTGGCCAGCCTGTAAATCTTGACCAGTGGGATGGTTACCCTGCCGACCGCGACCGTTTGTATAATAATATTTTGGATAACAATATTCAGAATGTGGTTGTGCTGACTGGCGATATACATACCGCATGGGCAAACGATTTACCACTTGATGGTTACGACGAAAACTCTGGCGCAAACTCTGCAGGTGTTGAGTTTGTTTGCTCTAGCGTAACATCGGGCAACGCCGACCTTGCTTTACTTAATACCATAGGCGCACCCCTTATTCAGTCGTTTAACCCACACATGAAGTTTGTGGATGTTACCAGCCATGGTTATACTATTATAGACATTAACAAAACCCGCACCCAGGGCGATTTTTATGCTACAGCTACATTATCGGAGCCTAACCCTTCTATGACTTTTTCTGAAGGCTGGTATGTAAATAACAATGAGCGTTTTTTACGCCAGAACAATAACCCCTCGGTACGTGTAACGCCAAACCCTGTATTAGCGCCACCATTGTTTGCCGACCCTACAGCCATTAATGACAATGCTGCCGATGCAGTTATATTTGGCTTATACCCAAACCCTGTGCAAACGCAAATGGTAATCCAATACTACTTGTATAAAAACGAGCCTGTAACTGTTCAGGTTTTTGATATGCAGGGCAAAGTGGTTTTTACCGAGGCTTTAGGCAAACACGATAAAGGCTTAAACTTTACACAGGTTGATTTAACCAGCCTTAGCGCCGGTAGCTATGTGTTGTCTTTGCAAATGCCTAGCGGGGTGCATAAGCGCTTTATTGTTAAATTGTAGTAACTCACTTTTTAAGATATTCAAAGGCCTCTTCAATCCCGATGTTTCGGGAGAAGGGGCTTTTTTATAACCACACCGTCCCGCCTTCGGTGCAGTTTTGGCAAATGTCAATCTCTTTGCGCGATTGGAGGAGCGAGCCGCGGAAGCGTTGGTAATCTGGGCTTTGCCAGATGTTTTTGAAGGTGGCTGTTTTTAGGTTGCCAAGTTTATGGGTAGCATCTTTATCAAAACAACAGGGTACAATAGAGCCATCCCAGGTGATGACGCAGGAGTGCCACATTTTCCAGCAGCGGTTTTCCAGCTTGTTTTTTATGCTGTAGGTGCCATCGGCATTTTGCTTGTAGCGGCTGTAAGAACCATCAGCAGGGATGAGCGGGTTGCCGTTTTCATAATCGTACACCTGCGCGCTTTTAAAACGTATTTCATCCACACCCATTTCGGCGGCTAAGGCGGTGGCATCGGCTATCTGGTGGCGGTTGGGCTCTACCACCAAAAACTGGAATATAATATGCGGTGTAGCCGATTTTAGTTCTTTTTTTGCCGCTACCAGGTTTTGGGTGCCGTCTAATACCTTCTCCAGCTTGCCGCCTATGCGGTAGCTTTGATACACCTCTTGCGTAGTGCCATCAATAGAAATAATCAACCGGTCTAAACCGCTTTCAACTGTTTTACGTGCATTTTCTTTGCTTAGGTAGTGCGCGTTGGTAGAGGTGGCGGTGTATATTTTTTTATCGGCAGCAGCCCTTACAAAATGGAAGAAGTTGGGGTTGAGGTAGGGTTCGCCCTGAAAATATAAAATCAAATACCAAAGCTCTCGGTGCAGTTGGTCTATAACGGTGCCAAAGGTTTCGGGCGTAAGCATACCGGTGGGGCGGGAGAATGCACGCAGCCCGCTGGGGCACTCGGGGCAGCGTAGGTTGCAACTGGTGGTAGGCTCTATAGATATGCTGATGGGCATACCCATTTGGTAGGGTTTTTTTGTAAACCGTGAATAGTAATACCCGCCCAATACCTTAGCAGCATTGCCAACACGGCGCGGTGTGGCTTTGCGTAAAAAGTTAAACGTATCGCGTAAACGGGCATTCATAACAAAGTAATGAGGACGGTGTTTGAATAAAGGGTAAAGGTAAAGCCTAAATGCCGTAAATTCGCCGATTAGTTTAACATTACACACCCTGTTACAAGTTAAAAAAATACATCAGCTAGTACTTGGCATTTTGCTGTTGTTGCCCGCCATTGGCGCATGGGCGCAAAGCGAGTACCTCCTTAAAGGCAGTGTTGCCGAGCAAGGTAGCGGGCGCGCACTGGCATTTGTTAGTGTGGGTGTTAAAGGACAATCTATTGGGACTACTACCGATATTGAAGGCCGTTTTAAATTGAATGTTGCCAACCTGCCCGTTACACTGGTGTTTACCTATGTTGGGTACGAAGCTAAAACAGTAACAGTTAGCGCCGGCATGGAAACGCAGGTGATAAGTGTGGCACTAAAAAAGAAAGACTTTCAACTGAAAGAAGTGGTGGTAAAAGCAGGCGATAACCCCGCTATACCAATTATAAAAAAGGTGGTAGCCAACAGGGATAAGAATAACCCTGAGAAGTTGGAATCGTACACCTACACATCGTACAACAAACTTATACTTACGGCCAATAACGACTCGCTAACCAAGTTAAAAGGCGACACAGCGAAAGAAAAAGTGACGAAGTTTTTTGAGCGTAACCACTTGTTTTTGCTTGAAACGGTAACCAACAAAAAATTTATAGCTCCCAACCTTAGCAACGAGGATATAACGGGTATACGCGCATCAGGATTCAAAGACCCATCGTTTATGGCGCTGGCTACGCAGCTACAATCGTTTACGTTTTATAACGAGCTGATTGAACTGGGCGATAAGGCTTACCTGAACCCGGTATCAAAAAACAGTGAAAATAAATACCTGTTTATGCTGGAAGATACGTTGTATGAGAACAACGACTCTATCTACGTAATATCATTCCAACCCCGCAACGGAAAGAATTTTGATGCCATGACGGGGGTGTTGTATATAAACACCAATGGCTACGCGATACAAAACGTAATAGCCAAGCCTGCAGAAGAGGATAACTTCGGGATAAAAATACAGCAGAAGTATGAGCTGATTGACGGGAAGAAGTGGTTCCCTGTGCAGCTGAATACCGACCTGCTTTTTAAAAACGCGCAGTTTAACTCGGCCAACCTGGTAGGTATAGGGCGCACGTATTTAACCGAGATTAAGATTAATCCCACCATTAAGCGGTCGGAATTTATTACCATTGATATGGTGTTAGACCCAAGGGCTACCGAGAAAGATGATAAGTTTTGGGATAAATACCGCCCCGACACGCTGGATAAGCGCGAGCGTAACACCTATACGGTTATTGACAGCCTTGGTGAAGCAAACAACCTGGATAAAAAGTTGCGTGCTTTTGTGGCCCTTAGCAACAGCAGGCTGCCTATAAAAAGTATAGATTTAGAGCTGGATAAGATAATACGCTACAACGCCTACGAGGGCATCCGTTTGGGTGCAGGTTTCCGCACCAACTCGCGTTTTTCGAGGGTGGTAAATACAGGGGGCTATGCTGCTTACGGGTTAAAAGATAAAGGCTTTAAATGGGGCTACGACCTATCGGTACGCTTATTTAAACGCCCCGACCTGAAGATTAAAGCCCTTTGGATGAGTGATGTGAAAGAGTCGGCGCAGCCTATAATACAGGGTGTAAGGCCGGCACCGTATGTAGAACGTATACGCAACGCCTTTGTAAACCGTATGGACTTTTTGAATAAGGGTGAGGTGAGTGTGTCGTTCCGCACGCCAGGCTATTTGCGTTTTGTAGTGTTTGGCAACAACACCAAGGTGCAGGCAAAATACGCGTATGGTTTTTCTACAACGGTTGATGATACGGTGGGCGTAAACAAATACACCTTTACCGAGGCGGGTGTTTCGGTACGTTTTGCTTTTAAAGAAAAGCTGTTTGATACGGGCAAGTTTGTAGCATCGCTGGGCACTACCTACCCTGTGATGTATGTGCAGTATACCCGTGGGTTAACGGGTGTTTTAAACGGGGGCTATGCCTACAACAAAATTGATGTAAAGATTGAAAACACCTTTACGTTGAAAAATCTGGGAAGGTCGAGCTTTGCTTTTTACGCGGGGTATATAGACCGCCCATCGCCGTATATTTTAAACTACACCACCCGCAGCGCCTACGGCCCAAACCCTTATGTGGCCAGTATGTTCTCTTACGAAACAATGCGGATGAACGAGTTTTTATCTGACACTTACGCAAGCCTTTTCTTCCGCCATAACTTTAAAAACCTGCTGTATAAGGGCAAGAGCAAGCGCTTTCAGCCGCAACTTATCTTGATACATAATATGGGCTGGGGTAGACTTAGTAACCCGGACAGACACCGTAGCGTTGACCTTAAAACGTTAGAGAAAGGCTTTTTTGAGTCGGGCTTTTTGATAAATGATATATACAAGAGCGGGCTTACCGGGCTTGGTATTGGCACATACTACCGTTACGGGCCCAACAGCCTGCCTAAGTGGAATAACAACCTGGCGGTTAAGTTAAGTTTGAGTTTATCGTTTTAGGGATAAACTCCCCTCCCGAAGCCTCGGGATTTAGGGCAGAGTTTTATTTTTGGGCAACTCTTGGGCCTAGTTCTATTACCTGCATATTGGTTAGCTTGTCGCCGGTAATGTCAAAGCGCAGCATGGTGCGCACCTGGTGGAAACCATAGATGCCGCAGGCGCCGGGGTTTAGGTGGAGCATGTTGTAGGGCTTATCATACACCACGCGCAGTATATGCGAGTGCCCGCAAATAAACACCTGCGGCTTTAGTTTAAGTATGTGTTGTTTTACAGCAGCGGGGTATTTGTTGGGTGCACCGCCAATATGGGTCATTAAAAAAGTAACCCCATCAATGGTAATATGCGTTGTTTCGGGGAATTCTACGCGCAGGCTTCCCCCATCGATATTGCCAAAAACGGCGCGTAAGGGTTTGATGGTTTTGAGTTTATCAGTAACTTCGCTGGTGCCTATATCGCCTGCATGCCATACTTCGTCGCAGGGGTCTATGTGGCGGAGAATGTCTTCGCCAAGGTAGCCATGGGTATCGGATATTAAAGCAACGCGCATTGTAAACTAAAAGTGAAAAAGCAATATTACGCAATGGGAATGAAAGGATGGTGGATATTTTAATCAATATTATTCTTTAGAACAAGCCACAACGATATTGAGTATATTTGCAATGAAATGATTCCATTTTCGCCGCCGCGCATAGACGATAAGATAATAGATGAGGTAGTAGACACCCTGCGCACAGGATGGATAAGCACTGGTCCTAAAACCAAACGGTTTGAGAAGGAACTATCGGCCTACTGCGGGGCACCAGCTACGCTTTGCTTAAACTCGGCCACGGCAGGCTTGGAGATTATGCTGCGCTGGTTTGGTGTTACAGAGGGCGATGAGGTTATACTACCTGCCTACACGTATTCGTCTACTGCAAACGTGGTTATCCACTGCGGGGCAACCCCTGTTTTTGTTGATGTGGCCGAAAATTTTAACATTGTGTTGGCCAATATAGAAAAGGCCATTACCGCACGCACCAAGGTTATTATGCCTGTTGATTTTGCGGGCTACCCTTGCGACTATGAAGAGATAAACGAGCTGGTAAACAGCGATGAGATAAAGGCGCATTTTAATGCCACCACTGCCGAGCAGCAATTGCTTGGTCGCATTATGGTGCTGGCCGATGCCGCACACTCTATTGGGGCTACCTATAAGGGTAAACGCACGGGCGTATTGGCCGACGCGTCTGTGTTCTCTTTTCACGCTGTTAAAAACCTGACTACGGCCGAGGGCGGGGCAGTTGCCTTTAACCTTCCGCAGCCGTTTGATAACGAACAAATTTACCGCGACCTATGCATTAGGACCCTACACGGGCAAACTAAAGACGCGCTGGCTAAAATGCAGCCTGGCAACTGGAAGTATGATATTGTGGAGGCGGGGTATAAGTATAACATGACGGATTTAGCCGCAGCGATTGGTTTGGTAGAGCTGGGCCGCTACGAAGATGATATGCTGCCTAAGCGTAAGCTTATTTTTGATTATTATACACAACGGTTAAGCCCCTATGCTTGGGCACAGTTACCCCTTGTAAAAGGGGCAGACAGGGAAACATCGTACCACCTGTATACCTTGCGTATAAAGGGCGTTAACGAAGAGCAGCGCGATGCTATTATGCAGCAGATATTTGCCAAAGGGGTGTCTGTAAACGTGCATTTTATCCCCGTTCCGGGCCTATCGTACTACAAAAAGCTGGGCTACAATGTTCATGATTATCCTGTGGCCTACGATAACTACAGCAGGGAGATATCACTGCCTGTTTTTTACAACCTTACCGCTGAGCAAATGAAAACCGTGGCCGATGTGGTTATAGAGGTGGTAGAAAATTATTTGCTACAAGTCTAACCCACAGACTGTGAAGCACCTTATACACATACCTTTCTCTTTATTTGGCTTACTTGTATTATTACCCTTTTTTGTTGTTTCAGCTGTTGCTATTCTGCTTGATAGAAAAGGATGCGTATTCTTTTTACAAATACGGTTGGGTGAGGGCAATGTTGACTTTAAGCTATTTAAATTCCGCACTATGGGGGTTAATGCCGAGCGTATGGGCCAGCTAACCATTGGCGGTAACGATAGTTGTATAACCCGTTTGGGCTACTTTCTTTTCAGGTATAAACTGGATGAATTACCACCGCTAATAAAAGTTTTGCTGGCCAATATCAGCTTGGTGGGCCGACACCCGGAAGTGCGCCGCTATGTTGATTTATACACCCCTGGACAACATCAGGTACTGAGCATAAAACCGGCACTTATGGATTATGCATCCATTAAGTACGCCGACGAGAGCGAACTGATTGCAAAGGTCGAAAACCCCGGGCAATTTTACCTAAAAACCATAATGCCCAATAAGCTGGCCATCAACCTTACATGTATTGAAAACAGGAGCTTATGGACGGACATAGGCATCCATTATAAAACCATATGCAAAATACTTAGCTGATGAATATTGAAGAACTGCGCGAATACTGCATGGACAAAAAGCATGTTACCGAAAGCTTTCCCTTTGATAACGAAACGCTTGTGTTTAAGGTAATGAACAAGATGTTTGCCCTTACGGGGATAAACAAAAACCCGCTATCAGTAAACCTTAAATGCGACCCTGAAAAAGCCGTTGCCCTGCGCGAGGAATACAGCTGTGTGCTGCCCGGCTACCACATGAGCAAGCAGCATTGGAACACGGTAGTGATAGACGGTTCGGTACCCGATAAGTTGGTGAAGGAATGGATAGACGAATCGTATAACCTGATAGTGGCAAGTTTGCCTAAACGGGTGAGGGAACAAATGAGTTAACTTTGCATTATGAATACAATGCAAAGACCCAAAATTGTGGCCCGCTCTTTCTTTAGGAAGTTGGTGGGTTACTTCTTTCAGGGGATGCTGTTTTTGGCACCTATTGGCCTGACCGCATACCTTATATATTGGCTGTTTGATAGTACCGACAGAGGTATTAATGGTATTTTACCTGAGGCCTGGCAGGTACCGGGTTTGGGCATTTTAATAGCCGCAATTTGTATAACAACACTGGGATTTTTATCGTCAAAAATTATCTTCAACTTTGTATTTGATAACGTAGATGATTTGCTGGAGCGTGTTCCCGTGGTAAAGGTTATTTACACATCGGCACGCGATTTTATGGAAGCCTTTTTGGGTAAAGAAAAACGCTTTAACCGCCCTGTACTTATAAAAATGAACACAGCCGACGATGTGGAGCGTGTGGGCTTTATCACCGAAACCGACCTAACTGAATTGGGCATAGAAGGCGGGAAATGCGCAGTGTATATTCCGCACTCGTACAACTTCTCGGGCAACCTGTTTATAGTGCCTAATGCCAACGTACGGCCTATTGAGGGGGTAGAGGCATCGGAGCTTATGAAATTTGCCGTGTCGGGAGGCGTTACACGGTTGAAAGACCACGATGATAAGGATAAGAAAGAAATCAAAGACTAATATTGTATATTTGTAGATATGAAAGCTGTTTTAATTGAGTCTGATAAGAAGTCTGCATCTAAGCTTAAGCATTTATACCAATTGGCTGAGGATTTAGGCTTAAGTGTTAAGATTTTGTCTGATAAAATGTTAGAAGAGCTTGAAGATAAAGCTTTAGGTAAAGCTATAGACTCTGCCAAAAAGGAAAAACTAGGAACCGTTGATACAGCGTCTTTTAAAAAGAAATTACGCGGGAAATAAGCTGTATGAATGTAGTCATCAACAAAAGGTTTGAAAAAGACCTATTGAAGGTAAAAGACCAAGCATTGCGTAATAAAGTACTAGAAGTTATTGAACATATAGAGGGTGCTAAAGCTATTTCATCAATACAAAATCTTAAAAAACTTAAAGGCTGGAAAACGTATTACAGGATAAGGGTTGGTGATTATAGATTAGGGTTGGAAATTACAGGTTCTAATGCTGAGTTTCTTAGATTTGGCCACAGGCAACAGATTTATTCAGAATTCCCATAAAACTTAAAAAATGCTTAGTACATTAATTGGCCGCCTGCGCTTAGTGGGCATTGTAGAGGGTATATCATACCTGGTATTGGTGGGTATAGCAGTGCCCATTAAATGGATAGAAGCCTTAGGCAAAAACCCAATGCCGGTTAAATATTGCGGCATGGTCCACGGGGTGCTGTTTATCCTGTATTGTATACTGATATTGCAGGCTACTTTAGAATACAAATGGAGCATTAAAAAAGCCCTGATTTTGTTTGTAGGTTCGCTGGTGCCGTTTGGTACTTTTTATACCGATAAGAAGTATCTACAGCCCGAAGAGCCTAAAAAAGCCTAACCGCCGCAATAATTTAGCCCGCTTTTTGTTTACTACCTTTACACATTATGAGGCATTTGTTTTTGGCATTGGCACTATTGGCTACCCTTTTGGTAAAAGGGCAGAGCAAGGTGCAGGTACCCGCCAAAGATGAAAAGCCTACGCAGGTAGAGCTGCTAAACTCTGACTACCTGCAGGTAGATGAGCGTTTGGGCAAAGACGTGAAACGCCTGGTAGGCAACGTAGCCTTTAAGCATGATGATGTACTGCTCTACTGCGATAGCGCCTATCTCTACACCCTTACCAACTCGCTCGATGCTTTTAGTCAGGTGCATATTATACAGGGCGACTCTGTGAATATGTATGGCGACAAGCTGAAGTATGATGGCAACAAAAAGAATGCTGTAATGACGGGTAACGTGGTGCTGATTGAAAAGAACAACACCGTTACTACCGATAAGCTTATTTACGATGTGAAAGGCGGCATAGCTACCTACAACACAGGCGGCAAAATCGTCAGCAGGCAGAACAACAATGTGCTTACCAGCAAGGTGGGCTACTACTACTCTAAAACCAAGCAGTTTTACTTTCGCAACAAGGTAGAGTTGGTTAACCCTAAGTATACCATGAACAGCGACACCCTGCGCTATAACACGGTTAACGAAACATCGTACTTCTTTGGGCCTACCACCATCGTATCTAAAGAGAATTTTATATACTGCGAAAATGGTTGGTACGATACCCGCCGCGACCTTGCCCAGTTTAACCGAAATGCCTACATCATATCGGGCAAGCAACGGTTGAGTGGCGATAGCTTATACTACAACCGCAAGGCAGGCCTTGGCCGTGGCTTTGGGCATGTGGTGCTGGCCGACACAGCGCAGAACATTGTTATAAAAGGCGACAAAGGTTTTTATGAGGAAGCCCGCGAAAAAATGATTGTTTTTGGCAATGCCGAGATGGCCCAGCTGTTTGATACCGACACGCTGTTTTTGCATGCCGATACGCTACGCTCTGAGTTTGACAGTTGCCACGAATACCGCCAGCTGTTTGCACACTACAAGGTTAAATTTTTTAAGGCTGATATGCAGGGCAAGTGCGACTCGCTGGTGTTTTCCTATGCCGACTCTATCCTTAAAATGTTCCACAAGCCGGTACTGTGGACTGATGAGAACCAGCTTACCGCCAACTACATTACCATTACCACCACCAAGGGCAAAATAAAGCAGCTGGATATGTACGATGTGGCCTTTGTAATATCAGAAGAAGACACCCTGTTTTATAACCAGATTAAGGGCAAGAAGATAGTGGGCCTGTTTGCCGATAATAAGCTGCGTAAGATTAACGTTTTTGGCAACGGCCAAACAATATACTACCCAAAGGACGATGATGCCTATACGGGCGTGAACCGTGCCGACTGTACCGATATGGTTATCTATACCAAAGAGAATAAGGTAGAACGTATTACGTTTATCACCAAGCCGGTGGCTACCCTATACCCCATGAACGAGCTGCCACCCAAAGAACTGCTGCTGAAAGACTTTAACTGGCGCATTAAAGAACGCCCCCTGAAAAGGGAAGATATTTTTGTGCCGTAACCCTTCCGGCGGTAGCATAACAACTCATTTTTGCGTATAAGTCTTTTGGCTCTCCCCCTGCGAAGGGGGAGTACTCCTGACTATGTCAGGAGGGAGGGGGTGCATTACTCAAAACCCCTTCTATTGTAGTAAAATTTCAACTTTTTGCAATAATATTTTATAGTTGCCCCCCGGCCTTTAGGTCGGGGTTTTAAGAGATTGATATTTTTTGGCTTTAGCCACAATTTAAATTTGGCCTAAAGGCCATTTTTTGGAGCCTATTTATCCCCGACCTAAAGGCCGGGGCAATTTTTGGTTAGTGAAAACACCTTTAGGCAGCCTGCCGTAGCAAGCCACCTTAAAGTGACAAATCTTATCATAACAGCTTTGCTACTGACTTAATGATGGTTCATTAATTAAGCGTGTCCTCTCGCTAACTGTTTATTTTAAATTCTGATCTATACGCCCCTCTCCTTTGGGGAGGGGTTGGGGTGGGGCTTCCATTAATTCAGAATCGTAATAAGCATTGTAGGTACTATAATTTTTCTCGTTATAACTCTCCATTATAAA
>CAMBQF010000042.1 GCA_945869825.1 Chitinophaga pinensis
GCCAAAGGCGAAAAACTGGATGACATTACCAAAACCATGACCGAGGCCGCCGAAGGTATTAATACCATTAAGGTTGCCAAGGCATTAGTAAATAACTATAAGGTGCGTGCCCCTATTACCGAAGCCTTGTTCCGCATAATGTATGGCGATATGGACATTAAACAGGCCCTGCAGTACCTAATGGAATACCCGCTAAACCACGATGTGGATTATTTGTAGGGGGTTATCAGCGTTTAAACTATTAATTTAATAAAATGAAATCATTACCAGTGATTATAACTATTGTAGTTGTTATAGCTTATAACATTGTAATGAAATCCTTATATAAAACGGATGGATTTAGTATTAGAGATACTATTATTTCGGGACTTATTGCAATTATACTTTATGAGGCTGTCAATTATGGGATAAGGCGAAAAGGCAAGAAATAAGCAATCACCAAAACGATTTAAACAGAAAAGACCCGCCAATTGCGCCGGCGGGCCTTTTCTTACACAGTAAATAAACATCTATAAACCTAACTCTACTCTCTATAACTCTACAACAAAGATATTATTGTGTTGCACTGTATAAAAAAACAAAAAATAGCGTTTATCGGAAAAACAGGGGTTAGTTATCCTCCCACTCTATAACAGGCTGGTTATCGGGCGCCATGCTTTTCTTTTTCTCTTTCTTCTTTTTACCCGTATCAAAGTTTAATATTTTGCTGTCTTTGGGCGGGTTGTCTTCGTTTTTATTTTTGCCATCTTTAGGGCCAAACTCCTTTTTCAATATATCCTTCAGCACAAACTTTTCTTTCTTAAAGTCTTCTTTAATCTTATTTTTAACCGAGCCCATATCGTACTTCACCTTCGGGTTTTCTGCTGTGCCGGTAACCCGTAAAAAAAGGTTAGAACCTCCTCGCCCGTCGTCTTGCACTACCTCTCCATCTGCATCAACCTGCTTGGGTTTGTTCTTTAAAAACTTTTTAGATAGCAGTTCGCGCAAGCCAACCCTTACGTGGTAATCAATGTTGTTATCAAAATCATGCGTACCCCAGGCCGAAAGGTTTAAGGCACTCGACTGAATCTCGGTAGTAGGTATTTGTATGGTGCTGTTGCGAATGATGATGTGGTTACTAAGGTTAGAGAAATAGATATG
This sequence comes from Chitinophaga pinensis, assembly GCA_945869825.1. Taxonomy (GTDB): domain Bacteria; phylum Bacteroidota; class Bacteroidia; order CAMBQF01; family CAMBQF01; genus CAMBQF01. The sequence continues at coordinate 1,141 of CAMBQF010000042.1, forward strand.
GCTTAGCTCATCAACCTTAATAAATTTAGACATAGCCCTAACGGGTTCAAACTCTATCAGCTCGCCATTCTCCAGTTTCACATCACTCTCGGCCTCTATGCTTGGCATATCAATATCCAATTGCTTGCTCCAGTTGGCAGCAAAAGCTACCGATGCGGTAAGCCTACCCTTAAGGTGCTTGCTTTGCATGGTGGTTTGGCCAAAATCGTCAAACTCATAAAACAGGGTATGTATGTCTATATTATCAAATTTAGCCTCGCAGGCGGTGCGTATTTTTTTAGTGCCGCGGGCATCAATATTAGCGGTAAGGTTAACTAATCCACCTGCTGTTTGCAGCGCTACCGATGATAAATCGATTACCCTATTATATAGCTTTAGGTTGCCGGTAAAGTTTAGGGCGCCAAACTTGTTAAAGGTGATTTTATCGGCCTTTAGGGTAAGCTCGCTCTCTAACCTTTCAGACAGTACAAAAACCGAAGCGGTATCTTTTAATGGATTGTCGATAGGGCGCTTTATCAATTCGCCAATATCGCAGTAGCTAGAGCCTAACGAAGCATCGATATGGATTTTCTCTTTACTGTTCAGTAAACACGATGGAAAGCTAAGAACACGCCCGTTTAGGGTAAAATTACTGCGGCCAATATTAAAAGCACAATGGCTTAAGTCTACAATATCATTACCAAAACCCGCCGTAGCATTTACTTTAGATATGCGGTGCGGAAAGCTGGTAAGCTCCAGCAACCCATTGCGCACGGTAACATGGCCTGTAGCTACAGCATTCACATTACCATCGGCTAACGCCTCTACCTGCCCAAGTGGGCCTTTAATCTCCGCATCAACGGTAAGGCTGCCCGACATTTCCTTAATTTCTTTACCTGGAATGAAGTTTTTAATATCGGCTAATTCGGCGGTGCCTTGTAACGATGCCGAGATGTATGGATTGACCAGGTTTACCAGTTTAAACTTGCCACGCAAAGCGCCCTGTTTAAGTTGCAGGTTAAGTTTAGTTACCACCAATTCGCCTTTCTGCAACACCTCGCCACTGTTAAAAGTGCCGCTTAGGTTAACATTGCTCATTACCGTTTTAGTGGGCTTATGGGTAATGTTGCCGCTGCTTATACCAAACTTGGCTTTGGCAACGGGCTTGCCCAATGGGCCGGCTATGTTCCCATCTAAATAAAACAGGCCTTTACTCTCGTAATCATCAGCAAACGATGCATATTCCCTTGGCAGGGCAGATAGTACAGCGGCTACATCCAGTTTATCGCCTTTAATGTTTAGGTTTAACGATGGGTTTTCGCCCGCTACAATTTGCCCGTTACTTAACAAGCCCAGCTTACCTAAAAATACCTCGGCATTTTGAAAGTTATAGGTCTTGGTTTTGTTGTTGGCATCGGCAATAAAGCTAATGCGTACGTCGGGTGTTGGGGGCACTGTAATGCCACCAAAGGTTAACACATCGGCAGTTAATGCAGCACGTGCAGTAAGGGTATACTGCTCATCGGCAAAGCTGCCCGATATCATGCCCTCGCGCAAATTCAACCCTAAAAAGGTTTTATTCTTACGGTCAACATACTTAAACTCTACGTTCTTAAATTTTACTTTGTGTATGTTAAGCGTAAACTCAGCAGGTTTGCCGGTGCTTTTTTGCTCTTTCCAAAAGTGGAAGTTATCCGTACCATCATCAAACCTTTTCAGGTTAAGCTTCAGGTCTTGAAACTCTACCTTACGCAAATGGTAGTTGTTGCTTATAAGTTCGTACCAATTAAAAAGGCAATAAATACGCCCTGCAGTAAACAGTTTTTCTTTAACGGGGTTCTTGGTAACCTCATCGGCAGAGACATTACTTAACTCTATACTTGCGTAGGGAAACTTCTTTAAAACAGAAAAATCAATATCTACAATCTTAACTTCGGTAACCAGTTCCTCATTCAGTTTTTTAACCAGATAGCGTTTGGCATCTTCTTTAAAAAAGACAAAAAACACCGTGGCCACCAAGTAAACAATTACAAAGGGCAGGGATGAGAAAAAGAAAAAGCGTGTAAGCCACTTGCGCAGCCGCGGCCATGTTAACATGTATACAAATTTCAGAAACGGTTGGGTAGAATATCTTCAGGCGGCGCGGAGTTATCAACCGCTTAACGTTAAAGCAGGCAATAAAGTTCAGGTTGATAGCGGGTTGTTTAATACTGCTAAAAATTTATACCCTATTTTTATGCCGTGCCAACGCCCACCGACATATTAAAACAATACTGGGGATACGATGCCTTTAGGCCATTGCAAGAGGAGATTGTGCAATCGGTTTTGGATGGTAAAGATACCCTTGCACTAATGCCTACGGGTGGGGGCAAGTCTATCTGCTTCCAGGTGCCTGCATTGGTAAAAGAGGGCATTTGTATTGTAGTATCGCCCCTTATAGCGTTGATGCAGGACCAGGTAAACAACCTGGTAAAGCGGGGCATAAACGCAGTAACGGTAAACGCTACCATGAGCTACCGCGAGATTGATATTGTGCTGGATAACTGCATATATGGCAATATAAAATTCCTTTACCTGTCGCCGGAACGGTTGGGGACAGAGCTGGTTCGGGAGCGGATTAAGAAAATGAAAGTGAACCTGGTGGCGGTTGACGAGGCGCATTGTATATCGCAATGGGGCAATGACTTTAGGCCATCGTACCTGAAGATTGCCGATGTACGCGAGTTGATACCCAAAACGCCCATACTGGCACTAACTGCATCGGCTACGGCAGAAACGGTTGATGATATCCAAAAGAAACTGCTGTTTAACCAGAAAAATGCCATTAGTAAAAGCTTTGCAAGGGAAAACCTGGCCTACATAGTGCGTTATGAAGACAGTAAGCTGGCTAAGCTTATGGAAATATGCCATAATGTAAAGGGCTGCGGTATTGTGTATGTGCGCAACCGCAGGGCTACCAAAGACATTGCCGACTACCTGCGCAGACAAAATGTAAACGCGGCGTTTTATCATGCCGGGCTTGAGATAGCAGCACGCAACCTGCAACAAAACGACTGGCTGCAAAACCGTGTACGGGTGATAGTTTGTACCAACGCTTTTGGCATGGGCATAGACAAGCCCGATGTGCGCTTTGTGGTACACTTAGATGTGCCCGATAGCCCCGAAGCGTATTTTCAAGAGGCAGGGCGTGCGGGACGAGATGGGGAGAAAGCCTATGCCGTGCTATTGTATGGCAGCAATGACGGGGAAGACGCAGAGAAGCGGTACGAAAAGGCATTCCCGCCGATAGAGGAAATAAAACGGGTATACAAAGCCCTAAGCAGCTATTATTTTATTGCTGAAGGGTCGGCAATGGGGCAGGCTTTTGAGTTTGATATACAACACTTTTGCAGCTACTATAAGTTTGAAGCCCTGCTGGTATTCAACAGCTTAAAGCTGCTGGAAAAGGAAGGGTACCTGGAACTGACAGAGGCGCTGTATAAACCATCGCGGGTGTTTATTACCATTAACCATGCCGATCTGTATAACTACCAGGTGCAAAACCCTAAGATGGATGCGTTTATACGCACCTTGCTGCGCCTATATGGCGGTATGTTTGAGCAATACGTAAACATAAATGAACGGGCCATTGCCCAGGGTGCCAAACTTAGGGAAGAGCAGGTGATTTACAACTTGGAATTGTTGAAAAAGCAAGAGGTTTTAGATTACGTAAAGGCTACTGATAAGCCACAGATAATATTCACCATGCCCTACGCCACCGAGAAGCAACTGCGGATGAGCGAGGATATGTACTGGAAGCTGAAAGCCAGCTACGAAAAACGCATGAAGGCTTTGCTTTACTATGCCAACACAAAAACAAGATGCCGTAATAGTATGCTGCTGGAATATTTTGGGGAGACAGATGCTACAGAGTGTGGGGTGTGTGACTATTGTATAGCCAAAAAGGCCAAGCCCAAAAGCGAACTAACAGAATTAACTCATAACGTACTGCGCGTTATAGAAGAGCACAATCCGCTACCCGACCAAATTATAAAACACCTGAATGGTGCAGATGGTGATATGCTTAAGGAAGTGCTTAGAGCCCTGCTTGATGACGGGCATATATTTGTAACACCCGAGGGCAGGCTAAGCCTTTTGGTTTCTTAGGGCTGACGGACTGCTTAGGGCTACCCGGCTATTTAAGAGAGGTTACAGGTTTGTTTGCATCAGTACCCGCTTTTTAAACCTTAGGTGTCACACCACCCTGCTTATAGTATTTATAGCTTTATTATTTATTTTTGATGATAAATGTCCCGGTACCCAATTCAAGATGTAGAAATACCCACAGGCAGGGGTGGATATTACAATGCGGCACAGGGCATGCCCGCCTGGTTTTTCTATGTTGTGGTACTGTTCTTTCTTTACGTTGGTATACGCGTTTACATAGGATTGAAAAAAGAGGGGTACACGCGTAGCCGCCCTAAAAAGGATATTACCAAAAGAAAGAATAAAGAAAAGTAGACTATTGAATCTCGGCGGTAAGGCCACGGTCTAGTATAGCCCTGTAGATTGGGGTAAGCTCCTCTAGCGTGCCCAGTTTAACAGCGCATTTGCCTTTGTAATGTACCAGATAAGTGCACTGTTCGGCCTGCTCTACAGAATGGTCGCAAAGCTCAATCAATGTTTCAATTACATACTCAAAGGTGTTGAAATCGTCGTTATGCAAAACAAGGTCGCGTTTAACGGTTTGGTCAACCAACTCGTCAACCTCTAATAATGTTTCGGGGTCTATTAAAAAAATACCTGAACTAATGGTTTTCATGCCAGATAGTGTGTTTACAAGAGTAAATTTCTGAAAATTGGATTAAAAAAGCAAGTAAAAGGGCAAAATGTTTAAACTATATTTGTGGCCTGTTATGAGGGAATATTTGAAATACACCTTACTGGCCATAGCCTTATCTATTGCCGCAAAGTTTGCCATTTATGCCGTAGACCCTTTGCACGAGGGCATAGGAAAGTATTTTATTCTTATTGCACCATCGTTTACGGTAGCCATGCTTTATCCCGGTATGATACTAACGCGCAACATAGAGTTTGGCGGCTTTTTATCGGGCAGGTTGTTGAGCGCTGCCGGGGTACGCATAGCAGTAATATCAGCCGGTATGAATGGCTTTTTTGATTACTTATATTTTACCGTAATAAACAAAGCGTTGTTGCCCAATTACCTGGCAAAAGAAATAGCCCGCATAAATGCTGACCCCACAATGGAGCCATTGCTAAAAGAAAATGCGCTGAAAGGGGCTGCCAACTTTTTCACCCCATTTATGCAGGTTACTTTCCCTATGTTTATTACTGTTTGTAGTGGTATTGCATTTACGCTTATATTGGCTTATTTCTTGCGTAAATACCCGGAGGGTACGCCTAAAAAGCCGTTTTTCTCGTTACCGGAGCAGCCTGAGTAGGAAGCTTTATTTCCACTTTAATACTTTTAGTATAGTGGCCTCATTCCACAGTAAACCCAATAATTAAACTTTTCTGTTCATTTCTTTGCTTGTCCAAAGAAACGAACCAAAGAAAAGACACCACGCCCAAAAACTCTGCAATTTTGCTCTCGCACAAGGCTAACCACACTAATTGCCATGCAAAATTTTGAGTTCACACCAGGCGTGGACAACCTACCGCACTATTCTCAGCTTCACTTATTATAATATAGATACTTGAGATATATTGCCAATCAAAAACACTCCCAAATTTTACAAACTCAACAAGTCTAATCCGTCGAAGTTGCCAGAGCTCATAAGGAGCAGGCAGGAGTTTTCTTTAGGGATTGATTGCAAGCGGGTGTATAGTTTGGTGGCGCTGTTGTAAACTTCTAAATCAGTTCGGGTAAAGGCTTCCTTAACATCATCTAACGATAATTGCTCTAAACGCTTTAGCTCCAATGCATGGTTTGAGAAGTAGACAATGGCAATATCGGCAGCATCCATAGCACCTGTATATTCCTGTAAAAACTCTTTGTTTAAGCTGCTAAAGGTGTGCAACTCGAAACAGGCGATAACGGTACGGTCGTGAAAGTGTTCTTTAACCGCCGCAACGGTAGCCTTTAGCTTAGACGGGGCATGGGCAAAATCGCGGAATACAGAATACCCCTCTTCAATTTTCAAAGGCTCTAAACGCTTGGCTGCCCCTTCAAAGGTTTGTATATGGGTAAAGAACTCGTCATCTTTAATATGCAACGCGCGGCAAACCTCTAAGGCACCGGCCAGATTTTGCAGGTTGTGCTTGCCTATAATGCGCAAGGGGGCAAAAGAGCCATCGGTCTCGGCAACATAGGTTATGCCCTTTTCTATCTTGTTTGGTATGGTGTTGTATGATACTGTTTTAATATCGTAGCGGGCTTCTGACGAAAGTTGTTTCAGGTTTTCATCACCCTCAAAATAAATAAGGGTGCCATCGGGTTCTATCAGGTTGATGAATTGACGGAACTGGTCGAGGTAAATATGAAACGTTGGGAACACATTGATATGGTCCCAGGCAATGCCTGATATTATAGAAACATGGGGCTTGTACAAATGGAACTTAGGCCTTGGGTCTATTGGAGAGGTAAGGTACTCATCACCTTCTAAAATCATAATGGGCGCGTCGTTGGTCATACGCACCATGGTATCAAAACCCTTTAGCTGGGCACCTACCATATAATCAAAATCTTTACTGGCAGCACGCAACACGTGCATAACCATTGCGGTAATAGTGGTTTTGCCATGGCTACCGCCAATCACCACACGGGTTTTATCCTTCGCGTGTTCGAACAAATACTCAGGATAAGAGAATATTTTAACACCCAACTCTGTAGCGCGCAGGAGTTCGGGATTGTCTTTACGGGCGTGCATACCCAACACAACAGCATCTAAACCGGTATGTATCTTCTCAGGGTACCAGCCTTCGTGCTCAGGCAACAATCCTAAGCGCGCTAAACGGCTGCGCGATGGCTCAAATATTTCATCGTCAGAGCCTGTAATATCGTTTCCTGCCTCTTTTAGGGCTATAGCTAAATTATGCATGGCGCTACCGCCAATGGCAATAAAGTGGATTTTCATACGTTGTAAAAATAGCCAAGCAAGCAGTAATGTTTACACAGCGGACAGGCATTTACAAACAGATAGCTGTTTAGTAAGCACGGCTTTTGTAATATTGCCATTTAAAATTAATAGATATTGTGCCTAAAGTAGCTGTTGTTATACTTAATTTTAATGGGATTAAATACCTTAAGCAATTTCTTGCAGGGGTGTGCCAACACTCTATGCCCTATGCCGAGGTATGGTTGGCCGACAATGCATCTACCGACGAATCTGTAGCGTATGTACAGAGCGAATTTCCGCAGGTAAAGCTGGTGATTAATGATAGCAACGGAGGATTTGCCAAGGGCTATAACGATGCGTTGAAAAAGATTGAGGCTGATTATTATGTGCTTCTGAATTCGGATGTGGAAGTTACTAAAAACTGGATTGAGCCTATCATAAGGCTGATGGAAAGCGATGCGAAGATTGCCGCCTGCCAGCCAAAAATATTGGCTTATAACGAGAAAGATAAGTTTGAATATGCCGGTGCTTCGGGTGGGTATATAGATGAGTGGGGCTACCCTTTTTGCCGTGGACGGGTGTTTTTTGAAACAGAAACCGACGAGGGGCAATACAACGATACACGCGATGTATTCTGGGCATCGGGAGCGGCTATGTTTTTAAAGGCTAAGCTATACCACCAAGCTGGGGGGTTAGATGATGATTTTTTTGCCCATATGGAAGAGATAGACCTATGCTGGAGGCTTAAAAACATGGGCTACCGCATTATGGCATGCCCGCAAAGTGTGGTATACCATGTAGGCGGGGGTACGCTAAATGCTGGCCACCCACAAAAAACGTACTTAAACTTCAGAAATAACTTATATTTATTGTTGAAAAATGGCAAACCATACGATGTTGTGCTGCGTATTTATGGGCGCATGGTATTGGATGGTATAGCGGGGTTACGGTTTTTACTCCGTGGCGATTTTTCCCATTTTTTGGCGGTAATCAAAGGGCATTTTGTGTTTTACAGCCAAATACCTAAACTGCTAACAAAACGTAACAAACTACGTAAAAACATTGTTAATTATTCGCATACAGAGATGGTGCGCCATAGTATAGTATATGCTTTCTTTGTAATAGGAAGTAAAACCTTTAAACAAATAATAAAATGAAAAAGGTATTAGTAGTAATGCTGGTTGTATTGAGTGCAGCAGGCATAAAAGCCCAAACAGGCAAAGTAAATTTAGCTGATATAGCCCCGGTGTTGTTTGAGGCTGTTAGCACCAACAACCCGCTATTGATAGAGCCGGTAATGCGAGATGCCGAAGGCGACAACCACGATATGTTGCTTGGTCAGGTTGCCAGCGCGTACGGTGTTTTGTTAAAACAAGGGGTAAAGTTTGATATACCCACCGCATCAGAAACTGAGACGGTGTTGTATAACGAGGAAGGCACTGAAAACGCCATACTTAAATATTCAGCGGTGTATAAAGGTATCCCCTATGTTATGTCTGCCCGTTGCACCAAAGTAAACGGCCGTTGGTTTATTACCAGCAACATATTGCCCGCCAACCAAACAGTAAACTAAGCATGGGTAAAAGAATATTATCTATTGCCGCACTACTGCTTGTTACCTTATCAATACAGGCGCAAACGGGTGGCACCCCACAGGATATAGGTAAGGCATTATTTGCATCATTAAGGGATAATAACGAGAAAGAACTTAGCAAGTATTACCCTACCCTGGCAGAGTTGAAAATAATCCGCGATGCCAAGAGCACCAAGGAAGACAGCACCATTTTGAAGTTTTTGGCACAAAGCACTACCGCCAAATTAAGTACAGATTGGACAGCCACTAAAAATAAATTGGAGGCTAATGGCGTTATATGGGAAAAAGCCAGTGTACCGGCGGTAAGCCACGAACCTTTTAACAAAGATAACCGTGAGCATACGGCAGTACAGGTAATTTTTACCGATGGAAATGGCAAAAAGCATACAGCATCTGTAAAATGTGTAAACGTAAACGGCTTGTGGTATGTAGCCGAAAGTATTAAACCCGAGGCGCAAGAAGTAAACTAAGTGGGAGAGAAAGAAACAAAGAAAACAACCAACAGGGTATCGGCGGTGCTGAGCATTGCGCTGGTAATATTTATGTTGGGCCTAACGGGCCTTATAGTGGTGTATGCAATGCAGCTTGATAAACATCTGCGTGCCAACCTGCCATTTACCGTATTTGTAAAAAATGAGGCCGATTCGGATCAGTTGAAGAGTTTGCAAAAAAGCCTGGAAGCTGCCCCCTATTCTGCCAAAGTAACTTTTGTAGATAAAGCTGCGGCACTTGAGCGTTACAAGAAAGATATAGGCGAAGACTTTATGGATTTGACAGGCGAGAACTTTTTAGAGCCATCGCTGGAGGTGAACCTGAAGCCGGAGTATACATCAATGGCTGAAGTATCAAAAATAAAAGCCACACTACTGAAAGACCCTATTGTAAGCGATGTTACGTATAGCGAAACCGTTACCGGAGAGTTGAACGAAACGGCTAAAAATATAGGTTTTGCAATACTGGGTTTTGCGTTGTTGCTGTTGATTGTTTGTGTATCGCTGATTAACTCATCGATACGGTTAGATATATACTCGCAGCGGTTGCTAATTAAGAGTATGCTGCTGGTGGGCGCTACCCAAAGCTTTATCCGCCGACCGTTTATCAGCAGGGCCTTTTTTAACGGCATTATAGCCTGGACCATTGCGGGTGTATTATTAGCCCTAACGGTTGCCGGCTTAATCTACCAGAAATCAAACTTAGAATTTAACCTGTTGCTTGACTATAAGTTACTTGCTCCACTTGCAGGGGCATTGTTGTTGCTTGGTTTACTAATTTCGTATCTTAGCACACTAATAGCATTGCAACTGTATTTAAAAACGCGTACAGACCAACTTTATTAACCAATGTCAGACGTTAAAAAAACTCCAACAACGGCACCTAAAGCCAACAATAATCCAAACCAGGGCCAGTTTATCTTTGGCCGCGAAAACTACATTTTGCTTTTAGCAGCCTTAGCCCTGATTATTTTAGGCTATGTGCTAATGGCCGGTGGTGGCTCTGACGACCCTAACGTGTTTAGCGAAGAGATTTTTAGCACACGCCGCATTACCATTGCCCCAATTGTAATACTATCGGGCTTTGCATTGGGTGTTTATGCTATTTTAAGGAAGCCTAAGGCTTAATACCTCCCCGCCCTGCGGGCACCCCTCCTACTTTAGGAGGGGAGTTTAAAAAATCTAACTTTTTGCATGTCGCTTATAGAAGCTATTATCCTTGCTATTGTTGAGGGTTTAACAGAATACCTGCCTGTATCATCAACAGGGCATATGATTATAACCGGCAGCCTTATGGGCATAGCCGAAAGCCCTTTTACCAAGCTATTTGAAATTTGCATACAACTGGGCGCTATATTAGCAGTGGTTGTACTGTATTGGAAACGCTTTTTCGACATTAGCCGTATCAACTTTTACATTAAGCTGATTATTGCTGTTATCCCTGCATTAGGCATTGGTTTTTTACTATCAGACAAAATAGACGAGCTGCTGGAAAGCCCTTTAACAGTGGCCATATCGCTACTGGTGGGTGGTATTATTTTACTGTTTATTGATAAGGTATTTAATAAGCCTGTTATTGATAAAGAAGAAGAAATAACGTACAAAAAAGGTTTTATAATTGGTATATGGCAGTGTATTGCCATGATACCGGGCGTGAGCCGCAGTGCTGCCTCTATAATTGGTGGTATGCAACAGGGCCTTACCCGCAGCTTAGCTGCTGAATTTTCTTTCTTTTTAGCCGTGCCCACCATGTTTGCCGCCACGGTCTACAAACTGCTAAAAGCCTACAAAGAAACACCTGAAATGCTTGCGGACAGCAACAACATAATGATGCTGGCAGTAGGTAATATAGTTGCCTTTATTGTTGCCTTAGCCGCCATTAAATTCTTTATTGGCTACCTGTCTAAATACGGGTTTAAACTGTTTGGCTGGTACCGCATTGTTGTTGGCCTTATTATAATAGGGCTGATAGTGGCCGGTGTTGATTTGAAGATATCGTAACCATGCAATTTCAGTTTCACAACCATAATAAAGTAGCCGAAGTAGTTACCGATGCTGTTATTATAAGCAACGGGCAGGATGTTTTAGATTTAATTTATAATCCTTCCCTTACTGATGTTACCGGAATTATCCTGCATCAGGAAAACATCATTCCTTCATTTTTTGAATTGCATACAGGTATTGCAGGCGATGTATTACAGAAGTTTGTAAACTACCGTTGCCGCCTGGCTATAGTAGGCTCATTTGCGAATATTGAAAGTAATAGCCTGCAGGATTTTATCCGCGAAAGCAACAAAGGTAAAAGCGTATACTTTGCTGAAAATTTAACAGAGGCGGTAACAGCTTTAGCTTAAATTTACGTATGCTGCGGAAAATAAAAATCACACTACTAACCCTCCTCTCTATCGTGCTGCTATTCCTTCTACTGGCTATTGGCGTGCCCTATATCAATTTTACGGCTACCTCTACTGATGATAACCCAAACAAGAAAAACGTTATAGTAATTGGTCACCGAGGGGCTGCGGGCTTAGCGCCGGAAAACACCCTAGCTTCGTTTAAAAAAGCGATGGAGTTTAAGGTAGATTTGATGGAATTGGACGTGCATATATCGAAAGATGATAGCCTGATTGTAATGCACGATTATGATGTAGAACGCACCACCAGTGGCGAAGGCGATATAGAAGACCTGACCTACTCCTACATTAAAACCTTGGATGCAGGGAGCAAATTCAAGCCTGAGTTTAGCGGCGAAAAAGTACCAACGCTTGATGAAGTGTTGAAACTATCGGGAGGGAAAACCAAGGTGCTCATAGAATTAAAATGGCCTAAGAAAGGTCTGTATACCGACTTAGTAAAGAAGGTGATAGCCTGCATACGTAATAACAAGGCAGAAAGCTGGGTGGTAATACAATCGTTTGAAATAAGCTATTTAGAAGAGATGCATAAACTGGCTCCCGACTTAGAATGCCAGCAATTAATTATAGCTCCTAAAGGCATAATGCCGATGCATGTAACCCGTAAATTGCAGGGCGGTAAGTTTACTCCGCTGCCTTATGTTACATCGGTAAACCCGCACCACATGTTTGTTACTAAAGCGTGGATTGAGAAAATGCATAAGGAAAATAAAACCGTTTATCCGTTTACACTGAATACGGAAGACAAGATGCGCAAGGCTATTAACCTGGGTGTGGATGGAATTATTACCAATTACCCTGATGTAGCGAATAAGGTGTTGGGGAGATAAACACACCCCGCCATCGCTTCGCTCGGTACCCCTCTCAAGAGGGGATAAGAATGCGGACCATCACATAATCTTCCATCAGGTAGTTATTACCAATGTCGAAATCTTCGGCACGGTCTATAGAAAATCCGTTTTTGAAGTAGAAGTTAATCGCTTTAAAGTTTTTGCGGTTTACCTGCAAGCGCATGGTTTTAGCGGCAGGGAATTCAGCCAATGCAAGGACTAAGGCATTACTGCCAAGGCTCAATCGTTGGTACTCAGTATCTATATAAAACTTATTCAGGAACAGGTCGCCGTTGGTATCGTTAATAGAGATATAGCCAACGGTATCGCCTTTGTAATTCAGCATGAAAAAGCGGGCACCTTCTGCCATTTGCTTGGCTAAGCTATCGGCCGAATACATCCACTCCATCATATAATCCATTTGTGCTTGCGTGATTATATTGGGTATGTAATGCTTGCTCCAAACACGCTCTGCAATATCGTGGATGGTTTGGTTATCGGCTGGTGTGGCGGGGATGAGTTTTAACATTTTAATTCTTCTTTATCAACGCCATGTAAAAACCATCAAACCCTTCCGATGGCCACACATGCTTATCTTCTATCAATTCAAAATTAGGGTTGGCTTGCAAAAATTTCTCTACCTGGTTTTCATTCTCTACCGGAAGAATGCTGCATGTAGCATAGACCATCATCCCGCCTTTTTTAAGCATGGTTGGGTAGGTACTTAAAATCTCGGCCTGTGTTAGTTGCACCTTCTCTATAAACTCGGGCGTTAGCTTCCACTTAGCATCGGGGTTGCGGCGGATAACACCCAAACCCGAGCATGGAACATCCAACAACAACCTGTCGGCACTCTCAGCCAAACGCTTAATGGTTTTAGCCCCTTCAATTAAACGGGTTTCGATATTAGGAATACCGTTGCGGCGTGCGCGGCGTTTCAGTTCAGTCAGCTTAAAGTCTTCAATGTCCATAGAAACAATGCGGCCCTTGCCCTGCATTAGCGATGCCAGGTGCAACGTTTTACCACCGGCACCAGCACAGGCATCAATAACACGCATACCGGGTTCTACACGAAGAAAAGGGGCTATAGATTGCGAGCCTGCATCCTGCACCTCAAACAAGCCATCTTTAAATTCCTGCATGGCAAACAGGTTGCCTTTGCGTTCCAATAGCATTGCATCAGGAAAGTATTTGCTGGTTAAGCATTCTATATCGTGGGTCTCCAGTTTGGCTTTTAGTTGTGGACGGGTAGTTTTAAGGGTGTTAACACGGATAACCAATTCGGCACGCTCGTTAAGACTTTCCATCTCGGTATTCCACTTTTCCTTTGCAAAGTACTGTTGACCCAGTTGCTCTAACCAATCGGGTATGCTGTGCGAAATGGCCTTTTTTTCTGATGCCATTTGCCTGCGTTTTTCCAATATAGACTCTTTCACCTCATACTCCTGCAACCACTCTGGCAACTTGTAATTTGAGCCCTGGAACCAAACGGTAACCCTGCGCCAGATAGCATCTAAATCGTTCTTATCTTCAACGTTAGCGTAAAAGCCCGTTAGCCTCCACCAGCGCACCAGGCTGTAAACGGTATCGGCAATAAAGGCACGGTCGCGCGAGCCACGGCGCGGGTCGGCAGCCAGGGTACGCTCTATAACCTTGTCGGCATAGCGGTTTTCTATAAAAATTTCAGCTAATGCCTCAACAACAGCTATTACTAAATTGCGGTGTAACTTATCGTGCACTTAAAAAAATATTAGGTAGCAAATATACAAATGATTACCCCCCACCCTAACCCTCCCCCTTGAAGGGGAGGGGATAAAATTGTATCTTTGTATAGAAAGGATTTTTATATGCCCGCGCCATTAGCCGAAAGGCTCCGCCCCCATACATTTGATGAATATTTAGGCCAGAAACATTTAATTGGTCCTAATGCGGCGTTGCGCCGTATGATTGAGGCGGGCCAATGCCCATCTATTATTTTATGGGGCCCACCCGGGGTTGGTAAAACCACCCTAGCTTATATTATTGCCAAGACATTAAACAAGCCGTATTTTCAGCTAAGTGCTATTAATTCTGGCGTTAGAGATATTCGCGATGTAATAGAAAAAGCAGGAGCTGAAGAGGGTGCTATCTTGTTTATTGATGAGATTCACCGCTTTAGTAAATCTCAACAGGATTCCTTATTAGGTGCGGTAGAAAAAGGTACTATTACGCTTATTGGGGCTACTACCGAAAACCCATCGTTTGAGGTAATATCGGCCCTTTTATCAAGGTGTACGGTTTATACCTTAAAGTCTTTATCAGAAGAAGAATTAGTTGGCCTGATACATACAGCGGTTACCGAAGACGAACTGCTGAAACAACGCAATGTTGAAGTAAAAGAAACCGAAGCATTGCTCCGTATTTCGGGTGGCGATGCACGTAAGTTGCTAAACGCCCTAGAGCTTGTAATAAACTCTGTAACCAAAGGCCCTGTTGTTATTACTAACGACCTTGTACTGGAAGCCATACAGCAAAATATGGCGATGTATGATAAGAGTGGCGAGCAGCATTATGACATTATATCAGCCTTTATAAAATCGATGCGGGGCAGCGACCCTAACGGGGCAGTGTACTGGCTGGCACGGATGATAGAGGGTGGCGAAGACCCTATGTTTATTGCGCGACGCATGGTTATTTTAGCATCTGAAGACATTGGCAATGCCAACCCTACAGCCCTTGTTATGGCTACCACCTGCTTTGACGCGGTGAATAAAATAGGCTTCCCCGAAGGGCGGATAATCCTGTCGCAGTGCGCTACCTATTTGGCATCGTCACCTAAGAGCAATGCCAGCTATGAGGCTATAGGCATGGCTTTAGATTTGGTACGCCGTACGGGCGATTTACCTGTACCGTTGCATTTGCGCAATGCCCCTACCAAGCTGATGAAAAACATGGGCTATGGCGATAATTATAAGTATGCCCATAGCTATGATAATAACTTTGTAGAGCAGGAGTTCCTGCCTGAAAAAGTAAGTGGTACAGTGTTGTATAACCCCGGGCCAAATGCGAGGGAGAATGAGCTACGAGAGTTTCTTCGCAGGCGCTGGAATAAAAAATACGGATATTAAAACTCTATACTAAACCTATCTGCATCGCTTAAAAATGCATACGTACGGCGGAAGGCTACTAAATCGTGGTAGTTTAGTTCTGTTGTTTGAACACTTTCAGCCCCTGCATCAGCAGTGAAAAGAGCATCACCTTTAAAGTCGTACACAGCAGAATCGCCCGAGCAGTAAATGTCTTTATTATCGTTACCAATGCGATTTACCCCGATAGTATAGGCCTGATTTTCGATAGCACGGGCAGGTAACAGGCTCTTCCATGCATGGTTGCGGCGCTCGGGCCAGTTGGCTACGTAAATAAGCACATCATATTCATAACCTGCATGGTTTTTAATGTTACGGCTCCATACGGGGAAGCGCAAATCGTAGCACACCAAGGGGTTTATCTTCCAGCCTTTGTACTCAAATATTTGCTTGCCACGCCCGGGGGTAAAAAACTTATCTTCTTCAGACAAGGTAAACAAATGGCGCTTATTGTAGTGGTTTAATTCGCCGGTAGGCATGGCTATGTATAAGCGGTTGTAATATCGGCCACCATCTTCAGTAATTATACTGCCCATAACCACCACATTTTTCGCCTTGGCTTGTACCAACATCCATTGGGCTGATGGCCCACCGTTAGGCTCAGCCAGGTGGGTAACCCCCATGCTGAAGCCTGTGGTAAAAGTCTCCGGCAACACAATAATATCAGTATGGGTAATGGTGCTGATCAGCCTTTCAAAATAGGCAATATTAGCAGCAGCATCTTCCCAAACAAGGTCAGACTGTATAGTGGTTATTTTGAGTATTTCAGCAGATTCCATTACGCAAATTTTCTAAGTTTTTCCGCGGCTTTTTCCATCGTATCTTCTCCTTTGGCAAAGCAAAAACGCAGCACTTTATTGTCTTGCGGCTTGTGATAAAATACCGAAATAGGTATTGATGCCACGCCAAACTCTTTAGTAAGCCTAATGGCCAGTTCGGTGTCTTTCTCATCCGTTATTGCTGAATAATCCAATAATTGGAAGTAAGTACCCTGTGAGGCCTTTAATTTAAACCGCGTGCCGGCAAAAAGGTTGTTAAAAGTGTCACGTTTCTTTTTGTAGAAATCAGCCAACTCTAAGTAAGTACTCTTATCCTGAATGTACTCAGCCAGGGCATATTGCATGGGTGTATTTACTGAGAACACATTGAATTGGTGCGCCTTGCGAAACTCTGTCATCAGGTTTTTAGGGGCCAGGCAGTAGCCTATCTTCCAACCTGTGGCGTGTATGGTTTTACCGAATGATGATACGATAAAGCTACGCTCGGCAAGCTTAGGGTAGCGGGCCACACTTTGGTGTTCAAGCCCATCAAAAATGATATGCTCATACACCTCATCGCTTAAAATAACAATATCTGAATTGCGGGTAAGCTTTTCCAGTTTGTCCATATCGGCAGCGGTAAGTATGCTGCCTGTAGGGTTGTGCGGGGTGTTGATGATAATCATCCGCGTGTTGCGGTTTACCAGTTTTTTAACACCATCCCAGTTGATGGTAAAATCGGGGTAGCTAAGCTGGGCATACACGGGCCGGCCACCACACAGCTCTACCGCAGGGGCGTAGCTATCGTACGCCGGCTCAATAATAATAACCTCATCACCCTCTTTTACCCATGCTGATATAGCAGTAAATAAGGCCTGTGTGCCTCCGGCGGTAATGGTAATTTCCGTTTCGGGGTCGTATTGGGCTGAATAAAGGCCCTCTGTTTTTTGGGCGATAGATTCACGCAACGCCATTAAACCTGGCATAGGGGCGTATTGGTTAAGCCCTTTATTCATATTCTCCGTTACGAGCGAAATAAGCCTGGGCGATACCCCAAAATCGGGGAAGCCCTGCGACAGATTTACGGCGCCAAGCTCGTTGGCAAGGCCGCTCATAATGGTAAAAATGGTAGTACCTACTTTTGGTAGTTTACTCTGGATTGCGTTAGGATAATTGGGCATTTTCGTATAGACAAGTTGCTAAAATAGTAAAATATGGCCTCACCCCCAACCCCTCTCCAAAGGAGAGGGGAGATAATTATTATTCTTCAATCCATACCCCCTCCCCGCTTCGCGGTACTCCCCCTATCCTAGGGGGAGAGTTAGTTACTCTTTTGTTTTTCAAAATAATCGAAAATGAGTTTGGCTTTGGCGGGGCCTATCTCCTTTTCAATTTCGGCTATTGGTGTTTCTTTTATCCGCTTAACCGATTTGAATTTATTGAGCAAATCGTTGGCTATCTTCTCCCCTATTCCGGGTATGTTTAGCAGCTCGGTAGTGATTGTTGCTTTGCTGCGTTTGTTTCGATGGTGGGTAATACCAAACCTATGGGCCTCGTCGCGTATCTGTTGGATAATCCGCAAGCTCTCCGACCGTTTATCAATGTACATCGGGTACGGGTCGCCGGGAAAGTAAATCTCTTCCAGCTTTTTGGCAATGCCTATAATGCCCACCTTACCCCGCAGGCCCAGCTTTTCAAGGCTGTTTATGGCCGAGCTTAATTGCCCTTTGCCACCGTCAATAACTATCAGTTGCGGCATGTCCAGGCCTTCATCTAACACCCGCTTATAGCGGCGGTAAATAATCTCCTCCATCGATGCGAAATCGTTGGGGCCTTCTACCGTTTTTATGTTAAAGTGGCGGTAATCTTTTTTGCTGGGCTTAGCGTTTTTAAACACCGTCATAGCCGCTACGGGAAAAGCGCCCTGAATGTTCGAGTTATCAAAACACTCTATATGGACCGGTACTTCGGTAAGGCGCAAATCCTTCTTCATGGTTTCCAAAATCCGCTTGGTGTGGCGGTCGGGGTCTACCAGTTCAAGCTGCTTGTTGCGGTCTTTTATATAGGCCTGCACATTGCGTTGCGACAGTTCCATCAGCTTCTTTTTATCGCCCCGTTGGGGGATGATAATATCGCTGCCCTCAATCTCCAAATCAACCTCAAAAGGCACTAATATCTCTTTCGATTTGGTGTTGAACAGGTTCTTAATCTCTGCAATGCCCAACTCTAAAAGTTCCTTTGGGGTTTCTTCCAAGCCTTTCTTCATCTCTATAGTATGGCCCTGGATAACAGAGCCGTTTACCACCTTCATAAAGTTGACAAAGCCGTGGTTTTCGTCGGTTTCAATAGTATATACCTCCACGTCGTTAATCAATTGGCTAACCACGGTCGATTTTATTTTGAAGCGCTCCAGTTGCTCCATCTTTACTTTCAACACGTGCGCCTGCTCAAACTCCATATTGGCTGCATGAGCCACCATTTGCTCGTTCAGTGTGCGGGTAACACCACTTATATTGCCTTTTATAATCTCACGTACCTGGGCAATGGTCTCGTTATACTCTTCCTCTGTTTCTTTAGCCACACAAGGGCCTTTGCAGTTGTGTATATGGTATTCTAAACACACTTTAAACTTACCCGCGTTTATATTTTCGGGGGCCAGGTTTAGGTTGCAGGTGCGTATTTTATACAGGCTGCGGATAAGGTCTAACACCGAGTGCATCATACTTACCGATGCGTAAGGGCCGTAGTAACTCGACCCGTCTTTTATCAACCTGCGTGTGGGAAACACCCGAGGGAATCGTTCGTTTTTTATGCAGATAGAAGGGTAGCTTTTATCATCCTTAAGCTCAATATTATACTTGGGCTTTTGGGTTTTTATAAGGTTATTTTCCAGCAGCAGCGCATCTAAATCGGTATTGGTAACAATGTACTTAATCTCGTTTATACGCGACACCATCAACGCTGTACGTCCACTGTAGTGCTCTTTGGTAAAGTACGATGATACCCTCTTTTTAAGGTTCTTGGCTTTGCCAACATACAGCAGCCGCCCATCAGTATCAAAAAACTGGTATACACCGGGGTTGCCGGGCAGTGCCCTCAACTGTAGCTGTAAATGTTCCGGTGTGGCCATATTCTAATCTGAAATCTGAAATCTGAAAGTTTAACTGAGAGTTGATAACTGACAACTGACAGCAAATTTAAATGATAGTTGACAGTAAAATAGCAGTCAAAACCAATAACAACTAAATATTTACTAAGTTCAGGGCTTCAAAACTACTAAATAAAGGTGTTCAGAATTGCTGCCGTGCTTATTGTTCTACAACTTTTACAGCTACCTGTAAGGGCGCAGCCGCTATTCCAAAAAACCTACAACTCCGACTCTGCCTACATAAACTATGCAAAAGACGAGGTGTCTGCCATATTGCCACTTGCCAACGGCTACCTAGTGGCAGGCTCTACACAGGGTTACCCAACTATCAGTTCGGCAGGGTTGGTAATGCAGGTGGATAGCAACGGAACCCTGCAAAACCAGTGGAGCTACCGCAGCGGCTATATTACCCGTTTTAAGGGGTTGGTTGATGCGGGAGACGGCAACTACATGGTTTGCGGAACAACATCGGATTGCAACACCGACCAATGCCCCACCAATATGGTAATGGCCAAGATAAACCCACAGGGGCAAACCGTTTGGGCGCGCGAGGTTTCGGGCGGTAGCTTTGATTATGGCTACTCTATTCGCAACGCGGCTAATGGCAACTTTGTGGTATCGGGTTGGTACGATAATATTAACGACGGTAAGGGCTATGATATACTCGTAGCTAAGATTACCACCACCGGCGATACCCTTTGGGTACGGGCATATGGCAGTACCGAAAATGAGTACACCTACGATGCCGTGGAAACACCCACAGGCCATGTGTTGGTTACCGCTAACCAAAATGGCACTATATTGCTATTAAAGCTTAGGCCCGACGGCTCGTTGCTGTGGACGAAGACTTACGGCGGTGGTGCGGCACGCAAGGTGATTGCCACCACCAACGGTTACCTACTGGCAGGCTACAAAAGCGGAGATAACGTATTCCAGATTACAGACCCCTTTATATTACAACTGGACACCAACGGCACCCCGCAATTTTACAAGACGTTTTACGGTGCTGACTATGATTACCTGAGCGATATACAACCCACACCAGACGGAGGTTATATTATTGCCGGGACAACTGCCACCTTTGCGTACGATGTTACCGACCTGTACCTTATAAAATGCGACAGCCTGGGTAACCTAAACTGGGCGCGGGCTTATGGCGGTTATGAATATGATGAAGGTGCGACCGTGCAAGCCTTACCCAACGGAGGCTATGCTGCCGCTGGCTATACCGGCAG
>CAMBQF010000043.1 GCA_945869825.1 Chitinophaga pinensis
ATGTTGAAGAAGCCCTTAAAGCCGGTGTTGATGTGTTGTGGATAGGGGCAAGGACAACAGTCAACCCCTTTTCTGTTCAGGATATTGCCGATGCTTTGCAGGGTGTGGATGTTCCTGTGATGGTAAAGAACCCCGTAGCGCCCGATTTGCAGTTGTGGATTGGCGCTATAGAGCGTGTAGCATCAGCAGGGATAAATAAGATTATTGGCGTACACAGGGGTTTTCAAACCATTGCTAAAACCAAATACCGCAACAACCCTTTGTGGGAGCTTGCCATAGAATTTAAAACCCATTTGCCGGGTGTGCCCTTGTTTGTTGACCCCAGCCATATTGCCGGAAAAAGCGAACTGGTGGCCGATGTGGCACAAAAGGCGCTGGATATGGATATGGACGGGCTGATGATTGAAACCCACCCTAACCCCGCCAATGCCCTTAGCGATGCCCGCCAACAGATAACCCCTGCCGAACTGGCCCAACTGGTAAGCAGTTTAGAGTTGCGCAGTGCCAGCAGCACCAACCTGGAGTTTCAAAGCAGGCTGGAAGAGCTACGCAGCATAATGGACGGCATTGATGAAGAGATGCTCCGCGTAATTGGCCGCCGCATGGCTATTGCCGAAAAAATAGGCGAGTATAAATACCAAAACCATGTTACCATACTCCAGATAAAACGCTGGAAGGAAATATTGGCTACCCGCACCGCCATTGGCAACTCTGTGGGGTTAGACGAGGAGTTTGTAAAAACATTGATGCAACTCATCCACAAAGAGTCTATCCACGTACAAACCGAACTGGTGAGGAAACAGCAGGAGTAGATTCAACAAAAAGGCCCCATAACTACAGAGGCTTTAAAATATTGTTTGCTAAAATATTAGTTAGGTTTAACCCACTCTGCACCTACAACAAACTCATTGTCGGCAATAGCACGTGGGGTAATGTTTTCTATGTTCTGGGTAAACTTAACCTCGCCTGTGCGGCTATCAAGTGTAGTAATACTAAGCGGTATACCGTTGTAGTTTTTATCGGCAAAGGCTTTCATTACGCCACCCATTTTAAACATAAGGGGCAGGTCGGCAACTTTAAGGCCTTTAACATCGGCAACCTTACAGGTAGTGGTAGTGCCGGGGGCTTCTATAACCACTTGGCTGGTAGTGTAGCCAATGGCATTTTCGGTAACGCCGGTCTCGGTAAACTTATAGTAAATAGCCAATGCAGGGTTGTTAAGGCTGCTTAGGGGAATATCGTAACGGGCTTTTTTGCCTTGCACCTCGGTAAGCATAACAGCGTTTAGGCTGTTGTTTGCATTGATAACAATGGTGTAAGTATATGGCTCGCCTTTGGTAACGGTGTTGAACACCATTTTGGTGTTGCCGCCTTTTAGTAGCATGTTTACCGATGCGGTTTCGTTAAGGTCTTTGTTTGATGTGGTAACGCGTATTTCGCCCTCAAAAGCAGCCTGTGCAAAGGCAGATACCGAGGCCAACATCAAAACTAAACCAACTATATATTTTAACTTTTTCATTCTAATCAAATTTAACTTTTAGCTATTAACTTTTAGTTATTAGTTACCTACTGGCCCTTTTAAGAAGGCTGTATTGTAGTTATTATCAGGCACGTTGCAGTTATTGCCATTGCGGCGAATAGCAAAGCCTGCATTGCCAGGGACAGGTACAGGTACCGGTATGGGTATGTTCAGGTTGTTTACAATAGGCACAGTAATAGGCCCAATAAATGGGATGTTAACTGTTACACTTGCCGATAGGTTAAGGGCAAATGTACCCTGGCTGCCGGGGAAACCATAAGCGCCACCATCGCCGCCCAAAACGTAAGGGTTTAGGGTAATAGTAACCGGCCCGATTGTTATTGGGATAGGGAAATTTAATATGCCACCCAAGCCTGGAACGCCAAACTGGCCCGCAGTGCCGTTGGTACCAGGTGAGTAAAAAGATAACCCAATTATATTTTGAGTAGTTCCGCCCAGGCCACCACCGGCACCGCCGCCGCCGCCGCCGCCAATTAGCGCGCCTAAAAATACCGGGCCAACCTGCACCCCAATGCGGAAAGCCATAGACCCGCCGCCGCCGCCGCCGCCCCAAATGTTAAAGTTGTTTATAACCGTGGTAGGTAGAGTTAGCGATATAGCGTCGCCACCATCAAAACCTTGCCCGGTAAGCGGGGGGTTAGCTGTGGGGTCGTTGGCAGTGCCACCATCGCCACCATGGCCAAGTATATTGCCGTTGTTTATAATAGCTACTAATGAGCCTGCTGGCAGGTTGCCAGTAGTTAATGTAGGCAGGCCTGTACTACCGCTTTGCAGGGTAACACCTGTATTAATTATAGCTGTAACACAAATTGGAGTGTTAGTTGGTACGTTTTGGTAGGTAGCGTATAAGTCGGCAGAGAGGTTATAGGTTTGTGCCGAGTTGATTACGTTTAGTATGTAGCAGGGCTCTATGTATAAAGAGAATACCTGGTTAACAATATTAGGCCCGCATAGCGATTGAATGACCACCGGATAGGTGCCGCTTTGGGCAAAAGGCGTAGCGTGGAAGGTGATGGTTACCGTCCCGCTGCTTAATTGCGGGTTGGGGCTTATAGTGTAAGTAACCCCTTGTGGTAACTGGCTTATTAGGTTTACTGCTATATTTTGCGGGGTACCTGTTGTTTGGTTAAGGGTTAAGGATACACTAACCGAATCGCTTACAACACGGTCAATAGTATCGCCGCTGGCGCTAAGTTGCGCGTTAAAAAAGCAGTCGTTACAATCAACTTGGTAAACGTTTAGCCAGCATACGCCGTTCCAGTATTGTATGGTGCTGTCTTGCACGTTAAAAATGGTAAGGCCGTGGGCTGGGTTTGCTATAGCATCGCGCTGAACGGTGTTCATACGCGGGGCTAAGAAACCAAGCTTGTTTGATACCAGGTCGAGAATGGCGGTGCTGTCTGGGTTGATGGTGCCAATGCCAACGTTGCCAGGGTTTTGGGCGCTAATATTAGCCGTAAACAGGGTAACTAAGGCAAACAGCAACACAATGTTGCGGGTATAAATGTATTTCATGTTGGTTAAGACGTAGGTTTCAAAGATATGTTTTTATGTAACAAGGCAAAAGGGTTAACAGTAATTTTATATCTCACAACAAGATTAACAAGTAATAAAATTGATGGATAGGATAAAATTATGTTTGCGGCACTTTTCACCCCTTTATATGAGGTAATTCTTACAGAAGCTGCAGTACAGACTGTAAGCCTCTTAGGCGGGGATTTACTATATTTGCCGCACAATGAGCAATTTTAAAAGAACATTAGTTACGGCGGCGTTGCCTTATGCAAATGGCCCTGTGCATTTGGGCCACTTAGCGGGCTGTTACCTGCCGGCCGATATATACGTGCGTTACCTAAAGCTGAAAGGCGAAGAGGTGTTGTTTATTTGCGGAAGCGATGAACATGGCGTACCCATTACCCTGAAAGCCAAAGCTGAGGGCAAAACGCCCCAACAGGTGGTAGACTATTACCACAATATGATGAAGGGCGCTTTTGAAAAATTTGGTATAGACTTTACCCATTATTCTCGTACATCATCGCCGGTGCATTACCAAACGGCATCGGAGTTTTTTACCATACTGAATAATAAAGGCAGCTTTGATCAGAAGGAGAGCGAACAGTATTATGATGAGGAGGCCAAGCAATTTTTAGCCGACCGCTACATTGTAGGTACGTGCCCTAACTGTGGCAATGAGAATGCCTATGGTGACCAATGCGAGAGCTGCGGAAAATCGCTTAGTCCGGAGGATTTGATTAACCCGCGCAGTAAGCTGAGTGGAGCTAAACCCATTAAAAAACCTACCACACACTGGTTTTTAAAGCTGGATGAAATTCAGGATAAGTTTTTGAATGAATACGTTGGCAGCCATAAAGAAGATTGGAAGAGTAACGTTTACGGGCAGGTAAAATCCTGGCTTGACCAAGGGATGCAGCCCCGCGCCGTTACCCGCGACCTAGACTGGGGCGTACCTGTTCCTGTTGAAGGTGCCGAGGGCAAGGTGCTGTATGTGTGGTTCGATGCACCTATTGGCTACATATCAGCCACTAAAGAGTGGGCTATGAAAGAGGACCAAAACTGGGAAACTTGGTGGAAAGATAAAGACACCCGCCTGCTGCATTTTATTGGTAAAGATAATATTGTGTTCCATACGCTGATATTCCCCGCTATGTTATATGCCGATGGCTCTTACATAATGCCTGACAATGTGCCTGCCAACGAGTTTTTAAACTTAGAAGGAGGGAAGCTGTCAACATCGCGTAACTGGGCGGTGTGGCTGCATGAGTATATGGAAGACCTGCCAAACAGGGAAGATGAGCTTCGTTACGTGCTGACATCTATAATGCCTGAGAGCAGTGATAGCGAGTTTACCTGGAAAGATTACCAGGCCCGCGTTAATAATGAGTTGGTGGCTATTTTGGCCAACTTTATAAACCGTGTAATGGTGCTTACCAATAAGTACTATGGCGGTGTTATACCTAATGTAGGCTCTACAGCTGAGTTTACAGAGCAGGCTTTGTACGACCGAACAAACAAGGCTTACGATGAGATTGACCGCTTTTTGGCTGAATTCCGCTTTAGGGAGGGCCTTGCCGAGGTGATTGACCTTTGCCGTGCAGGTAATAAATACCTGACCGATAAAGAGCCATGGAAAACGCAGGAAAGCAATCCTGAAGGTACTGCGGAAGTATTATACAATTGTATTAAGCTAACAGCCCACTTGGGTGCGCTGTTACAGCCGTTTTTACCAAATATGGCCAGGCGTATATTTAAGCTACTTAATACTACTAAAACAGAATACCGCTTTGATGAGGCTATAGACCTGTTGGCAGGGCATAAGTTGAGTGCTGCCGAGCCACTTATACGTAAAGTAGAAGATACCGAAGTGCAGGCACAGATAGATAAACTTAACGCTAACAAAGTGAACAATACCCCCGCGCCGGTACCTGCCGCAGTTGAAGAAGCTAAACCCCAAGGCAAAGCCTCTATTACATATGATGACTTTGCCAAACTGGATATCCGTTCAGGGAAAATAGTTTCTGCAGAAAAAGTTGAAGGGGCCGATAAACTGCTGAAACTGGGTATTGATATAGGTTCTGAGGTTAGAACAGTAGTATCTGGCATAGCACTTTATTACACTCCAGAGGAGGCAGTTGGAAAACAAGTCACAATTTTGATAAATTTGCAGCCGCGTAAACTCAGGGGTATCATGTCTGAAGGTATGATACTAATGGCAGAAGCCGAAGGCGGCAGACTGCTGTTTGTATCGCCCGAGGGAGATGCTCCTGTAGGTAGTTCTGTAAGTTAAAAGGGAAGAACTAAAAGTGAAAATAAATTGTGTTTTTCATTTTTAACTTTCGGTTTTTTGTTTGAAAATATTGGCCCCGTAGTTCAATGGATAGAATAGAAGTTTCCTAAACTTTTGATATGAGTTCGATTCTCGTCGGGGCTACAAAATAGAAAGCCACTGATTATCAGTGGCTTTAGAGTTCGATAAACTAGAACCTAAATATTCTAACCTCCACCCAATGCCTTATACAAATATATGGCTGTTTGGTATTGTCTTTTTTTAGCATCAATTAATGCCAGACTGCTTTGCAAAGCTGCCTGTTGTGTAAGTAACAGGTCGATGTAATCAGCACGGTTTGCAGCAAACAAATCTTGCGAAATATCAATAGAACTATTTAGCGTTTGTACTTCCTGTGCTTTTAAATCAACAAAACGCTCAAGGTTGTTGATTTTTGAAACCAGCCCGCTTACTTCTACAAAGCTATTTAAAATTACTTGTTGGTAGTTATATAGTGCATCTAACTGATAGGCATTTGCACGTTTAAAATCTGCTTTAATAGCGGCGCGATTTACTAACGGTGTAGCAAGGTTTGCAAAGATGCCATACACAAAGGATTCAGGTGTTGTAAAAAGCAAACGTGGTAAAAATGCCTGAAAGCCAACCTGCCCATTAACGTTAAGGGAAGGATAAAATGCCGCCTTGGCTGCTTTTAGGTCGGAATGCGATGCGCGTAACTCAAACTCAGCCATGCGAATATCTGCGCGATTTTTTACCAAATCTTCGGGTTTGCCAACAGAAATAGCAAAAGGCAAATCAGCGTTTACATCAAACGTGCTACGTTCTATTTTTTGCGGGTAACGACCCAATAATAAATTAAGCTGGTTTTCTACGTCAATAATTTCCTGTTTAATATCAATCCTGAAAGCCTTTAAATTTAGCAGCAATGCCTCAAATTGCTTTACGCCTAATTCTGTTGCCCTGTTTGCATCTTTTTGGTATTGAATTACTTTCAAGATGTTTTCCTGCAAAGCAATAGTGCTATCTATGTTTACCAGTGTTTGGTCTAATGCAAGCAACTCATAATAGCGGTCGGCAACATTAGATATAAGTGTGGTAATAACAAGATTTTTTCCCTCTACAGATGCAAAAAACTTTGACAATGCAGCTTTCTTACGGTTCTTTAGCTTGCCCCATACATCTATTTCCCACGAAGTTTGAAAGCCTACGAAATAATCAGGCAAATGAACAGGGACAATTCTACCGGGTGTAATTTCAGTAGTGGCATTGCCCGAACCATCCATTGTGTACAAGCCAAATTTTCTCAAACTGCTTTGTATGCCTACATCTACTCTGGGGAACAACGAATTTTTAGAAAGTAAAACATCGGACTGTACTGCCCCTATGCGTTGCATAGCCCTTTTAAAATCGTAGTTATTTGTTAAGGCAGTATCAATTAAGGCAATCAGCTTTTGGTCTTTATAAAATTCCTTCCATGTAATGTTTGCAGAAGAAAAAGTGTCTTGCTTGGAAGCAGTAGTATCTGTAAATGCTTTAGGCAGGGTATTAGAAGTATCTAAAGGCTGCACCTTATATGATTGACAACCTAAAAACATACTTATAACCAAACTGCAAAGCAGTATTTTTTTATTTTTCATCTTTCAGTTAGATTTCTTCGGTAAATGGTTTTTCTTCAATCTCATTTTTATTGGTGAACCGTTCCGCAATAGAAGCGAAAATGACATAGAGTCCGGGGATAATAATTACCCCGAAAATTGTTCCAAAGAGCATCCCTCCCGCTGCTGCTGCCCCTATAGTCCTGTTACCTACAGCACCTGCGCCCGATGCAAACAGCAAGGGCAACAAACCGCCAATAAAAGCGAAAGAAGTCATTAAGATTGGGCGTAGCCTTGTTTTTGCAGCATCAATAGCAGCCTTAAACGGTGTCAGCCCATCGCGGTGGCGCATAGAGGCAAACTCTACAATTAGAATTGCGTTCTTACCTAAAAGGCCAATAAGCATGATAAGTGCAACCTGTGCATAGATATTATTTTCTAACCCCACCAGCCACAACATAAAAAATGCACCCAATACACCTGTTGGCAGGGAAAGGATAACGGGCATAGGCAGTAGAAAACTTTCGTACTGCGCTGCCAATAACAAGTACACAAATGTTAGGCAGATAAGGAAGATGATAATAGCTTCATTTCCGGCAGAAACCTCATCGCGTGTTATACCTGCCCAATCTATATCATAGCCTTTTGGTAATTTGGTTTTAGCTACTTCCTGAATAGCTTTAATGGCATCACCACTACTAAAACCACTGGTAGCCTCGCCGTTTAATTCGGCTGAGGGGTACATATTGTAACGGGTAATTTGCTCTACACCATACACCCGCTCAATGCTTAAAAAGGCAGACAGTGGCACCATTTCGCCGCCATCGCTTTTAGCATACAGCTTTAATATATCTTCGGGTTTTGCCCTGTATTCAGGCAATGCCTGTACCATTACTTTGTAGGTTTTACCGTACTTGATAAAGTTGGTGGCGTATTCGCTACCCAACAAGGTTTGCAGTACGCTCATGGCATTACTAACTGTTATGCCTTTTTGTGCAGCTAAATCTTCATCAACTTTGATAAGGTATTGCGGGTAGCTGGCATCAAAAATGGTAAAGGCCGAGCCGATTTCAGGCCGCGCTTTTAAATCAACAATAAACTGCTTTACTACCGTTTCCATTTCTTTTAAATCACCATTGCCGCTTTTGTCTAATAAGCGCAATTCAAAGCCCGATGCATTGCCATAGCCCGGAACTGCCGGGGGCGGAAAGAACTCTAATTTGGCATCTTTAATATGCTTTGTCCTTTCTTCTACAATAGCAATTACATCATTTACCGATTCGGTTCTTTGCGACCAGTCTTTTAGGTTGATAAGGCAAGTGCCATACGTTGCCCCTGTTCCATCAGATAGGATATTTGTACCTGATAGGGTTGAGATGGATTCGATAGATTCCACCCCTTTGCACGATTTTATGATTTCATCTACTACCGATTTTGTCCGTTCAAGGGTAGAGCCAGACGGTGTGGTAATACTCACATAGAACGTGCCTTGGTCTTCATTTGGGATAAAGCCGCCGGGCAAAATTCTACCTAACATACCTGTAAACACGCAAAACAGAACTACAGCAACAAGTGTTAGCAACCTTCTGTTTGCAATTACACTAAGTAGTTTTTGGTAACGGCCTGAAATGCTATCGTACCAACGGTTGAAGCCATCAAAAAACCGTGTTGCAATGGTTTTACGTTTGGGTTGCCCATGTGTATTTTTTAGAATGATAGCGCATAGGGCAGGCGTTAGTGTTAAAGCCACAACACCTGAAAGAACAATAGCAATAGCCATTGTAAGCGAGAATTGCCTGTAAAAAATACCCGATGGCCCGGACATGAAGGCTACGGGAATAAATACCGCTGACATTACCAGCGTAATAGCAATAATTGCCCCGCTAATTTCTTTCATTGCCATGCTTGTAGCCTCTTTAGCACCAATGTTTGAATGAGCCATTTTTGCATGGACGGCCTCAACGACGACAATGGCATTATCAACCACAATACCGATAGCAAGTACCAAAGCGAAAAGCGTAATAAGGTTTAGCGAAAAGCCCAGGAACTGCATAAAAAAGAAAGTACCTATCAGCGACACAGGAACGGCAAGGGCTGGTTTTAAAGTTGAACGCCAGTCTTGTAAGAATATAAACACTACTAACGATACCAATAGAAAGGCTTCAATCAGCGTTTTGATTACTTCGTGTACAGAGGCATCTAAAAACCGCGAAACATCGTAACTTAACTCATAATCCATGCCTTTAAGAAAAGCCGACTGTTTGAGTTCACTCATTTTTAGCTTTACGTTCTCAATAACTTCACTTGCATTAGAGCCTGGCGATTGTTTAAGCATGATAGCCGCGCAAGGCCTGCCATTTAGCTTGGCTTCTACATCAAAATATGTTGTTCCAAATTCAACATCGGCAACATCTTTAATCCGCAAAATATCCCCATCGGTACCCGCCCTTATGGGGATATTCTCATACTGCTCTTTGGTATTGTAGCGACCTGTGTACTTAATTACATACTGGATAGATTGAGAATCCTTATCTGAATTTTCGCCCACTTTACCCGGAGCCGCCTCTATGTTTTGTTCTTCTAAAGCTGTAAGCACATCGTCAGGTGAAATACCATAGGCCAACATCTTATCGGGGCGCAGCCAAATACGCATGGCGTATTCTTTTGCCCCTAAAATATCGGCATAGCCAACACCATCAATACGCTTTAATTCAGCCAATACATTTATATCGGCAAAGTTGTAAAGAAATTTTTCGTCAATGGTTGTGTCCGCGCTGTATATGTTGAGGTACATCAACATGGCGTTTTCTTCTTTCGCAATCTTAACGCCATTCTTTACTACTTCGGGCGGTAATTGCCCCATAACAGAGGCCACCCTGTTTTGTACGTTTACCGCAGCGTTATCCGGGTTTGTACCTACTTCAAATATAATTTGAACAACACCCACGCCATCATTACCGGCATCAGACGACATATACTTCATGCCCGGTACACCATTAATAGCGCGTTCTAATGGTTCAATAGCTGCTTTGGTAACAGTTTCAGCGTTTGCGCCCGTGTATTCAACGGTTACGTTTACTTCGGGCGGTGCAATGCTTGGGAATTGGGTCATGGGTAACTGTGTTACCGCTAACAACCCCATCAATGTAATAATCAACGATATTACAATGGATAGTACAGGACGTTTTATAAACCGTTCAGTCATTTTCCTAAAATTTAATTGTTAGACTGAATTATTTGCCTGAAAGGGAAAGCAGCATTTGACGGTCGTCCATGCGTTTGGGCGATATTTTCTCTCCCTCTTTTACCAGTTGCACCCCTTCAAAAATGATATTGTCTTCTGCCGTTAACCCCGACTGTACAACATATAATTGACCTATGCGCTGCGAGGGGATGAAACTTTTTATCCGTACAACATTATCAGCACCTACCACATATACGCAAACCTTATCCTGTACCTCAAAAGCTGACTTTTGGGGAATAAGCATTGCCTGATGCAAAGGCAAAGGGAAAAGGATTTTGCCAGTAGAGCCATGCTTTAGCAGTTGGTTGGCGTTAGTAAAACGTGCGCGGAAAGCTAAATTGCCCGTACTCTTGTTAAACTCGCTGTCTGTAGTTTCTAACTTACCCATACCGTTAAATAACTCTCCATTGGCAAGTATCATCTTTAGTTGGGTTTCAGGGTTTGTTTCGCTACGTTTCTCAAAGTCCAAATACTCTTTTTCAGACAAATTGAAATATGCAAATACCTCTTTATTGTCCGATAGCGTGGTAAGCAAAGTGCCTTCATCAACAATACTGCCCGCCTTATAGGGTAAGCGATTTATAGTGCCTGAAAATGGAGCGTGTACTTCAGTAAATGATAGGTTAAGGGTGGCTATTGCTATTTGCGCTTTGGCATCGTCAATATCTGCAATAATGGCATCAACCTTAGCTTCAGACATATCTAATTCGCCTTTAGATACAATTTTTTTGTCGTACAGCCTTTTAACATTGCGCAAATCCACCTGAGCAGAGGTAAGTTCGGCCTGCGCCTTTTTTAACTGTGCATTGGCTTTTAAAAGTTCTTCCTGAAACTCTTTCTTACTAAGGGAAAAGAGTAATTGTCCTTCGGTAACGGTAGCGCCTTCATCAACATACACCTTTTCTACAAACCCTTTTACACGCGAGCGAAGTTCAACATTGCGTACCGATTGAATATCGGCCACATATTCTTTATAAAATGTAGTATCTACAATAAGGGGGTGTACTACCTGATAATTTTCTGTTTCTTTTGCTGCGTTGCCATCCTTATTGGAGCAAGCGGCCCAAAGCAATATAACTATACTGTAAGCCAATAGCTTTGCAGCATTCAAACGAATACCTGCCATAAATTACTTTTAAAATGTTACATGAAAGACTTCACAGGCTGATACAGCCGTGAATTTTTTACAATCCCTGAAACAGGGCCAAGAAAAAAGTAATTATGCTTCCGGTGGTGGATAGGGAATTTCAATGCTAACCTCTAAAGATGGGATAACTATATCATCACTACTATGAATAACCCTCTGAGTTGTAAAAGGGGCGATTATTGTTTTAAAATGATGTTGAAAGAATAAATCTACAGTTTTTACTACTTGGCAATCATCCCCGGTATCATCGTCCTCATCTTCGGGTGTTTCATCCACATTGCCCATTACCATCTCGTCAAAAAACTCACCCACACTATTAATATCATCTACTAACACTCCCTTAGCATCATATCTATCCACTTCAACCAACTGCGTCTGAAATAACGCGGTGTTGAGATAGCAAATGATAAGTACGAAAGCTAATATCTGTTTCATGGGGCTACAAAACTAAGCAAACCGAAAGGGAAAGTCAATGCTTCTTTTTTATTTAAATGTTATTTGTGTTTTTATCCTTACCCAAAACCCTAAAATGGTAATAACAGATAGTAGGCCACCTTGTACACCGTGTAGTGCATTAAAATTAGCAGGGGGTTATATTAGCCTCCTACTAATTTTAATATTTCGGCATCACATGAAGATATTGAAACTCAACAGATGGCGATAGAGTTTGAATGTCGTATTTGCCTGTGTTTATTTATTGTATATTCTTTATACAATGGTTGTATCCCGATGGTCGGAATAGTTAAAAGCATATGCTCATTGCAATAAATCGATTTTAAATATCATATAATCAGTGCTTTACAATACGTCATTTTTAAAAAAGTTCGATATTTGGGACATTAGGTCTACAAAGTAAAGAAAATCAATTAGTTAAATTAAAAAACCAACCTTTTAAATAGGGTTGGTTTTTTAATTTAGGACAATTTTATGACAGTAATTTATTGAAGCATGTTACAATGTACAATTGTAGCGAAAAAAAGAGTGTTCGTATATTTAACAATAATTATTTTTCGGATAAGCCGGTCTGGTGTGTTTCTTATTTAAACTACAGTAAACAGTCTCATTTAACATATCCTGGTATAAGTAAATACCCCCCACCCTCGGTTGTTTATATTAACTATTACTCTCCAAACAATCCGCCAATACGGTTAAGAGGGTTACGTCCCAGGTGTTTGTAGGCCATCTCTGTAACCTCGCGGCCACGGGGCGTGCGTATCATATAACCCTCTTGTATTAAAAAGGGTTCGTATACTTCTTCAATGGTTTCGCCTTCTTCGCCCACGGCGGTAGATATGGTAGTTATACCCACAGGGCCTCCCTTAAATTTATCAATAATAGTTGCCAGAATTTTAATGTCCATCTCATCCAGGCCGTTTTTGTCAACGTTAAGGGCTGATAGGGCATAATGGGCAATTTCCATATCAATAACGCCGGTGCCTTTTATCTGGGCAAAGTCTCGCACGCGGCGCAACAGCGCGTTGGCAATACGCGGGGTGCCACGGCTGCGGCGGGCAATTTCAAATGCAGCATCCTCTTTTATGGGTATGTTTAAAATACCCGCAGAGCGGATAACAATATCGGTTAACAGCTTAGCATCATAATATTCTAAGCGTGAGTTGATGCCAAAACGGGCACGCAGGGGCGATGTTAATAGGCCCGAACGGGTAGTGGCGCCAATTAGGGTAAAAGGGTTTAGGTTGATTTGGATGGTGCGGGCATTAGGGCCCGTTTCAATCATTATATCAATCTTATAATCTTCCATAGCCGAGTAGAGGTATTCCTCTACTACGGGGCTAAGGCGGTGAATCTCATCAATAAACAGTACATCATTAGCTTCCAGGTTAGTAAGCAGGCCGGCAAGGTCGCCGGGCTTATCAAGCACGGGGCCCGATGTGGTTTTGATAGACACATTTAGCTCGTTAGCAATAATGTTGGCGAGCGTTGTTTTGCCAAGCCCCGGAGGGCCGTGTAACAGCACATGGTCTAATGCCTCTGACCTTAATTTGGCTGCAGACACAAATACCTGCAGGTTATCGAGCACGCTGCGCTGGCCCGAAAAATCGTCGAATCCCTGCGGACGCAAAACCTTTTCAATCTCCCTTTCGGTTGGTGATAAATTATCGTCGTCTGCTTCTAATAACGGATTCATGTAAATTGAAAATCCCCGTTAGGGGCACTGTTGTGATATTGTTTTTAAGGCTTGGAAAGTGGTATTATTAACCCCCCCCTTTCTCCCCGACAACTTCGTGTCGGGGATTCATTCCCCTCCTTTGCAGGAGGGGAGCTAAATCAAAATATTATTTAAATGCCTGTTTTGCGTACGGTAGTAGTTTTGCCGCCTTTGGTTTGAGCGCCGCTTACTTTATCGCCACCCGATGCACCTACGTTAGCAGAGCCTTTGCCTTTTTCTTTAAAGGTTTTCAATGCTTCTTCTGCTTTTTCGCTTTCTTCATCGGCAATAGGGGCTTCGTCTTTCAGCAAATCGTTTGCTTGTAAAAGGTTGTACCAGCTGATGATTTTGCGCATGTCTGATTTGTACACACGGTCGCGGTCGTAATCAGTTAGTACCTCGCCAAAGTAGGCTATAATGGCTTTATCTTCCGATTTTTTAGCATCTAAAGCCGGGCCACCGTTTTCTTTATCTTTAATTTTTTGAAAAACATCTTTCAACGGAATATCATCGCTCTCGCAAAATACCGATATGTCTTCTAACGCACTTACTTTGTTTGATGCATACACGGGAATGTTTTTACCGTCGGTTAACGACTTTGCCAACAATCCGTTTTTTAACTGGCCTGTTACTTTAAACAAGCCGCCCATTCCACTAATTGAAATAATTCCGCTTATGTCCATATTCTATATAAAAAAAAATTGTGTTTTTACTGTTGTTTTACTCCTGTTAATTCTATCCTCCAGGTTGGCATATACATACGCAAAATAAGGGGGTTTTTAGCATTGTCCAGTATCCAAAGTTGTTTAGTGTCTGATGCTGCACGAAGGTATGTAAATGTTGAAGCAGAACCATTAACCGTTACAACGGTATTGGCAGTACCTTTGTTTAAAAGCTCGTCGGCAGTGGCTTCATTATCAAAAACAACCTTAGCCGCCACATTGCTTTTAATCAGTTTGTATAGTTTGTTGCTTGCCCATATGCTGGTTTGGCCTTTTAGGGTAACCGCTCCGGCGGTAAAAAAGTTGTTTAGCGCCATAGCATCAGATGCATCAGCATTACCAAAGCCAATTGCTCCTTTTTTGTTTACGCTGCCTGTCATAACCCAATCAAATGTAAGGTCGGGTTTCCAGGTTTTAAGGGTAACGGTAAAGTCGTATTCTTTGGTATCTGTTTTTACATGGTAGGTAAGTACATCGCCGGGCTTAACGTTGAAATCCTGTGCATTAACGCCAATGGTAGCTATTACAGCCACAAACAGTATGGTAATTTTAAGAGCAATAGCTTTCATCATGCCGGGTTTAAAATATTGGTCAAACGTAGTTGAAAAAAACGTGAAAAGCAAACACACCCCCCTCTAAAATTACAGCCCCAAACCTACTAAAAGGCTTGAGGCTGTAAATATTTCCATCAAAATGAACCTTAAAAACTATAGTACGCTTTGGTACCGTCGGGGTATACGCCGCGTATCATAACACGGCCTTTGGCGGTGTCAAATGCTTCTTGCAACTCGGCAATGGTATTTACGGGTTTGGTATTTACCTCGGTAATTACAAAGCCCTCTTTAATACCGTATGTGCGCAGGCGGCCACTGTTTATTTTGGTAACCTTAATGCCGCTGGTAAGCTTTAGCTTGGCTTTTTCTTCTTTAGAAAGTACCTCAAAGTCGGCACCCAGAGCCGATCCTTTTTCGGTTTTAACGTAAGCTACGCCACCATCTTTGTTTTTAAGGGTAACGCTAACGTCTTTAGTGCTGCTGCCGCGGCGGTAGGTAACGGTAATTTTATCGCCGGGGCGGTTACGGGCAACCTGCTCTTGCAAGCCCGATGTGCTGTTAACATCAATGCCATTTATTTTTAAAATTACGTCACCCTCTTTAAGGCCTGCATCGGCGGCGGCACCATCGGGCGATACACCCGAGATGTAAACACCTACAATATCTTTAATGCCTTTTTCATCGGCAAAATCTGATGTTATGTTTTGGATAGATACGCCTAAGAACGCGCGTTGCACCTCGCCAAACTCAAGAAGGTCGTTAGCCACTTTGCGCACAATGTTTACCGGTATAGCAAACGAATAGCCGGCAAACGAGCCTGTTTGCGATGCTATGGCGCTGTTTATGCCTATAAGCTCGCCCTTGGTGTTTACCAGTGCGCCACCACTGTTGCCGGGGTTTACGGCTGCATCGGTTTGTATAAACGATTCGATAGGGTATTTGCCCGCGCCGGGGTTGTTTTCCAGAATGTTAATGTTACGGCCTTTGGCGCTAACAATGCCCGCTGTAACGGTTGATGTTAGGTTGAATGGGTTGCCCACGGCCAGTACCCATTGGCCTACCTTAACATCGTCAGAATTGCCAAAGTTGATGAATGGCAGCCCTTTCTCGTTCACCTTAATAAGGGCAAGGTCGGTATTAGGGTCGGTGCCAATAACGGTGGCTTTGTAGCTGCGGTTATCGTTAAGGGTAACGTCTACTTTATCGGCCCCATCAACTACGTGGTTGTTGGTTATAATGTAGCCATCTTCAGATATAATTACACCCGAACCACTGCCTTGTTGCGGGCCCTGGTTGGGGAACTGGAAGTTAAAACCACCATCGCCAAAAAAGTCGCGGAAGGGGTCGAACATGTTGCTGCTACTCTGGCTTTGCTGGTAGGTGGTTTTTACGTGTACCACACTATGCACCGTCATATCGGCGGCGGTGGTAAAATCTATGCCACTTTCGGGCGGGGTGGCCGATGTGTACCTAACCATTGTTGGGGCGCCCTCGCCAAAACGCGTTGTGCCTGCATCGTTACCTTCTAGGGTCTTGTAGGCGGCCAACGATGAAAAACCGCCAATAGCTGCTGCTGCAAAAATTACAATGTACTTCTTCATGTTTTCTACAATTTTTAAGCTGAATGAATATAGCAAATTTTATGCCTGATTGTACAGCGAGAATAATACACAGGCAAAAATTTATTGTTGTGGGGTATAACGGGAATGGGCGTGAAATTATTGTGTGAAATTTTGGCAAAGGGTGTGACAAAATTTCGGAGGAATGTATTCGATTTAAGGGAAGGTGTATTTTAGTGGCGGGTGGCGCTCCCGATGCTTCGGGAGCTATAACACCTGCCTCGGTGGAAAAACTTGCTTTTTAGCCAAAACCAGCTAAATTAGCATTACTAAACCGTTCTTTGAAATACTTAATTGCCTAAGTAACACTCTGAAAAGCATTACTATGCATTTGGTAGCCCAATGGCAGGGCGCACGCATCACCAAGATGCGTATAGGTTTGGCTTTAACGGAAAGGAGAATGATAACGAGACAGGCACGCAGGATTATGGGTTTAGAATATACAATCCAGCCTTGGGAAGATTCCTGCCGTGGTAGGTGTTAAAGTGAAACGTCACCTACCACTAAAAGTACATATTTTTAAAACCTGCCGCTGCGTTTTTTCTTGACAAAGTAGGTGGCTGTATTGTATCTTTGCAGTAATCCCAACAATAAATGTCGGGACATGCCTAAAAACTACTTGTTATACCACTAAAAATCCCTCGTCTTCCAACTTTTAGTCGAAATCCACTCCCTTTTAAAGGGAGACCCTTAAACAATTGCAAAACCTCAAATTTTTACTACAACCGTGCAGCTTACAGCCTTGAATGAAAAAGATTAACTAAAAATGAAAAATTTGAATTGGGCTGATAAAACCGTAACATAGTAAATCACTCTCCCGTATCCAACCTCCAATATTTCTAAACCAATTAAGTCATTAATTAGTAAAATAAAAATTAGGCATGGCTAATTATTATTTTTTGCGAAACTAAATTATATTTGCAGTGTTAAAGTATGAAATGATTAGGCTGCTAACACTTTTATTTGTTTTGGTATATGCAATGGCTGCGCAGGCGCAAAACATTGCATTGCATGGGCGCATCGTATCGGGCGGCACGGCTGTACCCTATGCGGCTGTAGCTGTTAGCGGCACAACCATTGGCACTACGAGCAACGCAACGGGCAATTTTACACTAACCGTAGCCCCGGGCAATTATACCATAGCAGTTTCGGCCATGGGGTATTTACGTAAGGCGCTGCCTGTAAGTATTAGTACTACGGCGACTGATACGTTGGTAATAGAATTGGAGGTATTTGCCAACCCGTTAAATGAGGTGGTGGTATCGGGCACACTAACTGAAGTTACACGGTCTGAAAGCCCTGTGGTGGTAGAGAGTTTTGGTACTGCATTTTTCCGCCATACATCATCGCCCACGTTGTATGATGCCATGCAGATGATAAACGGTGTGCAGCCGCAACTAGCCTGCAATGTTTGCCAAACAGCCGATATACACATTAACGGAATGGAGGGTGCTTATACCCTGGTAACTATAGACGGTATGCCCATTGTTAGCGGGCTATCGTCGGTTTACGGGCAAATAGGTATTCCTTCGTCGCTAATAGACCGTGTAGAGGTTGTAAAGGGGCCATCGTCTACACTATACGGTTCTGAAGCTGTTGGCGGGCTGATAAACATTATTACTAAAAACCCGGCTACAGCCCCAAAGGTTATGGCCGATTTTTCAGCCACATCGTATGGCGAATTTAATACGGACGTAGCTGTTGCCTACAAGCATAATAAAGTAGCAGGTATTACCAGTATTAACTACTTTAACTACAAACTGCCCACCGACCGTAATGGCGATAATTTTATGGATGTAACCCTGCAAGACCGTATATCGGCCTTTACTAAACTGGTGTTTACCAATAAATACGGTCAACAATCAGGCATAGCAGCACGCATTATTTACGAAGACAGGCTGGGAGGGGAGATGGACTATAAACCTGAACACCGTGGCGGTGATATTAAGTATGCCGAGAGTATATATACCAATCGCTATGAGCTTATTGGTAACTACCGCCTGCCCAGCGAAAAGCAAAATATAAGCCTGCAGTACTCTTACAACTACCATAAGCAAAACTCTTACTACGGCACTACCTTTTTTAATGCCGGCCAGCACACGGCTTTTACCCAGCTTATATGGCAAAAAAACATAGGTGCAAACCATAAAATTGTAAGCGGATTGGCCTACCGCTATGTATGGTATATAGATAATACCCCTGCTACGCGCGGCTTTGGGCCCGACAGCCTACGCCAGCTGCCTTTTATTACCAACCAGCCTGCATTGTTTATACAGGATGAATATGGCATAACTGATAAAATAAAGCTACTGGCAGGCCTGCGTTTTGAATATAACGCAAGCCACGGGCCTATTTTTGCCCCACGCCTAAACGCTAAGTTTAACATAGGCCAGAACGGGGCTTTACGCGTAGGGGTGGGGAATGGGTTTAGGGTTGTGAATATTTTTACGGAAGACCATGCGGCGCTTAGCGGGTCGCGCAAGATTATAATTACCGAGGAGTTGAAGCCGGAACGATCGTGGAACGGAAATGTTAACTACAGCAATATGGTGGTGTTTAACAAAGGCTTTGTAAACTTTGACGGCGGTATTTTTTACACCATATTTAGCAATAAAATTGTAGCCGATTATTTTGTAAACCCTAATGCCATATACTATGAAAACCTAAGGGGGTATGGCATATCACGGGGGGTATCGGCCAATGTAGAGCTTAGCCATACATCGGGACTAAAGGTCCGCATAGGTGCTACGTTTATGGAGGTTTACCAAATGGAAGAAGACAGCCAGGGGGTGCTTGAAAAAATACCGCAGGTGCATGCCCCAAAAATGCAGGGGGTGTTTTCTGTAAGCTATACCATAAAGCCGCTAAAACTGCTGGTAGATTATTCGGGGCAGGTATTCAGCCCCATGCATTTACCTGTGTTGCCCAATGACTTCAGGCCTTTACAATCGCCATGGTTTACGCTGCAAAACCTGCAAGTATCGCGCAAGTTTGCCAAGGGTCGTATAGAGCTGTATGCGGGTTGTAAAAACCTGTTTAACTTTATGCCTAAAGATCCGCTGATGCGGCCTTTTGACCCCTTTGATAAGCAGGTTCAGTTTGATAGTAACGGCAATGCCATTGCCAGTGCAAACAACCCGCAGGGCTATACTTTTGATACTACTTACGGTTATGCATCGATGCAGGGGCGGAGGTATTACGCGGGTATTCGGTATGAATTGCCGCGTTAGTTTTTTACCTCATCCTAAATCCTTCTCCTAAAGGAGAAGGACTTGCCTGTCTGCTTTGCAGACATAATTTTAAAAGCATTGGGTTATGCGTTTACATCGAGTACATAATGGCCAAGGATTTCTTCTTCTTCAAGGTCGATGACGATGGAAACAAATATATTTTCTTCGTTGGTGGGGAGTAGGATATGGTCGTAGGTATCGTTGTTGTTGCGGCTAAGCATTTCTACCACCTGGTTTTCCCATACATAGCGGGGCACCACACCGGCCTGTGCCAGTTCTTTAACATACTCCCAAATATTGGTTGCGGGGTAGTCGTTTTCCGTGCCTTCCACATCGCTCATATCGCGCATGCGGGTGGTGCGTGTAGCCATGTATTGCTCGGTTGTAAGTTCGTTTGTCATATGTGGGTGAAAGGTAATATTAATTCAGAATGCATAATTCAAAATGCAGAATGATTCTAATTCAATGCCAACTGCCTTGTGGCTTATAGAGTGAGATATTTCATTCGCTAATTCGCATATTATCTAGTAAGGCTCTTTTTATTAATAAAAAGGCTATCATTTCTTTTAAAAACTTCAATAGTGTGATAAGCATAGCCGCATTTATTATCATACCAACATCTTGCTGTTGTATCGTTATGTAAAGCATTTATATCAGGATTGAAATAAGGTTTGCCATTCTTATCATAGTTTGGACTCACCGATGGGATAACTAAGCTAGCTATATAAGTGGTGTCATTGTCTTTAACAAACCTTATACGTTTAATTATATCTGGAAACCAATTTTTGGTATCACTTTCATGTATCGTAGCATAATTACAAATTTCATCCTCGGTTAAAATCTTAAATTTTATACCATTAGCTTTTATTATGTGTTTAGTATATAAGCTATCATATTGCATGATAATTGAATCTCCCAAAAGACTATCTCTAAACAGAGATGGAAAGTTAAAACGGCCCTTTATTAGGAAACTATCAACTAACAATCTCAAAACCTCAGTAGTATCATTTGCATATTCCTTTTCAGCAACAGCTTTAGGTTTATCGCAAGCTAATATTGAAATGAGGAATAATAAAGGCAGAAATAACCGCATTGGTTTCAAACTTAAACTATCGTATAAGGTTTCAATTCATCTAATTTCATTCGCTAATTCGCTAATTGTCTTATCTTCGCACCAAATTTAAAAACACCCCAATGAGTTCTATTGCAAGTATAGCCGCCCGCCAGATACTCGACTCGCGCGGCAACCCTACCATTGAAGTTGATGTGTTAACCACCGGTGGCGCTTTGGGTCGTGCAGCTGTTCCATCAGGGGCATCTACAGGCAAGCACGAGGCAGTAGAACTGCGAGATGGCGACAAAAAGAACTACCTGGGCAAAAGCGTGCTAAACGCGGTAAACAATGTTAACCAAACCCTTAACCAGGAGTTACAGGGCCAGTATATATTCGACCAGGCCATTATCGACAGGATGATGATTGACCTGGATGGCACGGAGAACAAATCGAACCTGGGGGCTAATGCTATTTTAGGCGTATCGCTTGCTGTGGCAAAAGCAGCCGCTAATGAGGCTGGCATTCCATTCTTCCGTTATGTTGGCGGTGTAAACTCTACCCTGCTGCCATTGCCTATGATGAACATTCTTAACGGAGGTTCTCATGCTGATAATGGTAT
>CAMBQF010000044.1 GCA_945869825.1 Chitinophaga pinensis
CTGTAGGCTCTTCTTCAACTCCAATACCTTCACATAAGGTAACAGAAACACTGTCAATATACAAATAGGCAATTTTACTGGCTTGCCAACCTTGTAAGAATCCGCTTACTTGAAGAGTATCGTCATTTATTGGTAGATTAAAGTTACCAATAATCATGTATTGTTCATCCCCTTGTGCAATAAATGAACCACTAACTTTTGACCAACCAATCTTATTGGTTAATGGATTATTCGTATTAACAAATTGAGGTATGAATTCAGTAAGCCTGCGCAAAGTATCAACAAATATAGAATCGGGTGAAAAGTGAATGCCAATATTATTTATAGCATAGACGCTTGCAGAATCGGCAAGGCTAGTATAAAATTCAATACAATATCTTTTAGGTAATAATGGTTGAGTCAATTTACATTCAATGTATTCAACAGAATACAGGGCAATTTTTTGGTAAGCAAAGATACCTGCATAAAAGTCACCATCCTTTGCACCTTCAAATCCAAAAGTATTTTCAGGTATATCAACACTGGAAATATTTGAAGAAGTACTAAAATAATCGGGAGTGCCTCCCCCTCCTGTCGCACTAAACCAATGTTGACAACGATAAAGTTGACCTGTTCCTGAAGGAATTTGGAAGTGTTCCTCAAAACTTGGGTTAGGCACTAAATTAACTTGTGCTCTTAAGGAAATAAATCCTAAGAGCACAAGTATGGTATATTTTAATTTTAATATCACTTTTGTAATGAAATTTTTTTTGTTTCTATTATATTACCAACACTATCAAATATACGCATAATGTATAAGCCATTGCTATACCTATCCAAATTCAATTCAATTAGCTTGTTAGTGTATTTTAATACT
Source organism: Chitinophaga pinensis (assembly GCA_945869825.1). Classification (GTDB taxonomy): domain Bacteria; phylum Bacteroidota; class Bacteroidia; order CAMBQF01; family CAMBQF01; genus CAMBQF01. The sequence goes on from CAMBQF010000044.1 coordinate 857, forward strand.
ACCAATAGCGTGCCATTTGCACTTAATAATTGTATATGTCCAGTGGTGGTTTCTTCGGGCAATTCAATAAATTCGCAAGCATTCCCGCCGTGGCAGGTGTTAAAGCTCCCGAGGCTTCGGGAGCGCCACCTGCCACTAAAATACCTCCCTCCTCCTCGTCCCGAAGTATCGGGACTCTCGGGTACTCCCTATAGAAAGGGAGAGTTGTTTCCTTCTTATCACCCCTTCGGGGTTAAGTATCAGGACTAAAGCCCGTTTATATATGCCGCTAAATACCCCACACTAAAGTGCGGGGTTAAAGCATATTATTCCGCGTAACACTCCCCTTCTCTCTTTAGCCTGCCCGGATGAATGGCTTCATCCATTCGGACGGGGAGAAGGGGCAGGGGGATGAGGTAAAAAGCGATTTATTTCTACATTTGCCTAACCCTATAAACTACAAGCTATCAGCTACGCATGAGGAGCAAAAGCAACCATACCGACTTTTTTAAAGACGTATACGAAGTGGCCAAACTGGTGCCCTACGGACGTGTAACCAGCTACAGTGCTATTGCCCAATACCTGGGGATGAAAAGCGGCGCACGCATGGTGGGCTGGGCTATGAATGGGGTAAACACGCAACAGGACAACCAAGTGCCTGCACACCGTGTGGTAAACAGCAAAGGGCTGCTTACAGGCAAGGTGCATTTTGGTGGCAACCGCATGCAGGAACTGCTGGAAGCCGAAGGCATAACCATAAAAAACGACCAGGTACAAAACTTTACCCAGGTGTTTTGGGACCCTGCCAAAGAGCTGGAATTGTAGCTAGTTGGAGGTTGGTAGTTATAGCGTTTTGCAGGCTATAACCTAACACCTATAACCTAGCACCTACTTAGCCGGCAATATGGTAGCCTTAACCTCGCCAAAGCCTACGCGCTTATCGTTATGTACGGCATAGGCACGCATGGTAACAGTGTCGCCATCTTCAATAAAGCGGCGCTCGGTGCCATCGTTAAGGGTTAGCGCATTTTTGCCGCCCCAGCTTAGTTCCAGCATAGAGCCGAACGATGTTTGCTCCGGCCCGCTAATGGTGCCCGATGCCATCATATCGCCCACACGCACATTGCAACCGTTTACGGTATGGTGCGCCAGCTGTTGCTCCATTGTCCAGTACATGTATTTGTAGTTAGATTGGCTGATGGTGTTCTCCGTTCCGTTGGGTGGGGTTAGCAACACGTCAAGGTTTATGTCGATGTTCTTTTCGCCCTGGTATTCAAGGTAGGGGAGCACCTTTGGGTCTTGTACAGCACCTTTGGTGCGGAAGGGTTCTAAAGCCTCCATAGTAACCACCCACGGCGATATAGACGAGCCAAAGTTCTTAGCCAAAAACGGCCCCAGTGGCACGTATTCCCACTTCTGTATATCGCGGGCGCTCCAGTCGTTAAATATCACCATACCAAAGATGTATTTATCGGCATCGGCTGTGCTAATGGTATCGCCCAGTTGGGTTTCTTTGCCAATAATAAAGGCCATCTCCAGCTCAAAATCTAACCGCTTTGATGGGCCAAAGGTAGGCAGCTCTTCGGTGTCTAGTTTGGTTTGCCCTTTAGGGCGGTGTATAGGCGTGCCTGATATCACTATCGACGATGAACGCCCGTGGTAACCCACGGGAAGGTGCTTCCAGTTGGGCAGCAAGGCATTGGCCGGGTCGCGGAACATCTTGCCAACGTTGGTAGCATGGTCCTCGCTTGAGTAGAAATCGGTGTAGTCGCCAATCTGCACGGGCAACATCATTTCGGTAATGTTCATGGGCCACATGGCGGCATCGCGCAATGCTTGGTTGTCTTTCAGCTCGGTATGTTCATCGCTAAAAAGCTCTTGCAAACGCAGGCGCACACCGTTGGTTGTGGTTTTTCCCAGGGTGATGAAATCATTCAGGTAAGCGCTTTTAAATACCTCGTTAGGTATGTTAAAATGGCTTAATAAACCTGCCGCGTTCAGTTCAAAAAGGTCAACCACATAATCGCCAATGGCAGTGGCTACGCGTGGGCCGTGGGCGCTTTTATACACCCCAAACGGAATGTTATGTATGCTAAAGTCGCTGTTGTCAGCTATTTCAATCCAACTTTTCATAATTTATATTTCTCAATAAATTGGTTATAATTTCCAATAGTTGTTTTTTCAAATTTTTGCAGGTCTAATAAATCTGTATCGCCTGTTATCAAATAATTTGCTTTGCCTTCTAAAGCTAAATCAAGCAGAAAATTATCTTTAGGGTCACCGCAAATAGTAGTAGTCCGTTTAGGATAATAAACCTCTCCAAACTGAACTATTTTAATGAGAATAGATAAGGCATCATCTTCACTAAAATATTTTCGCATTTTGGGCCGTTGAATTACTTCATGTAATTCATCTATAAGTTCTTTGCTAAATAATATTGATACGTCATCGGATAGAAAAACCTTATCCAGGTTAATTATCTTTTTAGAGATTAAATAGCTAATTAATATGTTTGTATCAATAATAACCCTAAGCCTTTTTTTTCGCATATCGCTTAGTTCTTACAATTTCAACTTCTTTCGAAATTTCATCAGAACTTATATCTGTTTTTACCTTTCTTTTGTTTTCAAGAAATTTTAATAAATCCTTTTTAGCATCATTGCTGTTGATGCGTATCAATTGCAAATCTGCTAAATCATTAATTAGCTTCTGTGCTTTAGGATTTAATATTTCTATATTTAGGGTCTTCATAATATCAAATTTACAAAATTTACAGCCCCAACACCTTTCTTCCTTGGTCAAATATAATATCCACCGGAATTTTCTTGGCTTTTAAGCGGTCAAGGTCGCCTTGCAGCTGTGGCAGTATTTTGCCTTTTTCGGCCATTAGTTTTTTCACGCCATCGTAGTCGCCATCGCCTTGCAGTTTAAGTATTAAGGCTGATAATGATGTCATAGCATCTTTCATCTTCGCTAGGTCTACTTTGTACTTGCCTTCGGGTGTGCGGGTAAATGCGCCTTTATCGGCAAAGTAGTTAAAACGAAGCATGTTGGCTTTGCCATGCGCGCTGGCAGCACCAAAGCGCACCGAGCGGAAAATGCCCGCCATAAAGGTGATGTAGCAATCGTCAAGGTCTTTTTTGGTGAATTCACCTTTCTCGTAAAGCTTGGTAATCATATACAGGCCAAGAATATCGGCTTTGCCTTCTTCCAGTGCCGATGCTTCGTCTTTCAATGCCTCGCGCACCATGCCTTTGCCGTTAATGGTATTTTTAATGCCTAAACCATGCGCCACCTCGTGGAACATAACGGTGCTAAAGAAAGCGTCAAACGTAACGTTAGCGCGCTGCGACGGGTCTATCAACTCATCGGCAATAGGCATCATAATTTTATCAAACTTAGCACGCATAGCGTTTTTAAGTTGCAGGCGGCGTGTGCCTTTTTTAAGCTGAACATTCTCATCGTTTGGCAGGTTAACGGCAATGGTTTTGCTGCCCGCGTTGCAATCGCCCGCATAGTAAACAACATCGTAAGCACCCAGGTCGCTGTCGGAGCCTGCTTTCTCTGCTTTGTACTTAGCATCAACTGGAAGGCCTTGTTGCAGTTCAGGAAGCATAGCAGCATATTTGGCCAGCTTCTCGCTCCATATTTTGTCCTTAATCAGGATGTATGCTTCGTGCGATGTGCGGTAGCCAAACAGCTTGTCTTCGTAGCTCTCAATAGGGCCAACCACAAAGTCGATGGTATTGTTTTTCATATCCAGCCATGCAAAGTCGCTGGCCTGGTAATCATCAGTGCGCAGGGCTTGTGCACGCAGGGCAAGGTATTTTTTAAGGCCTGCATCGTCGGCGTATTTGGCGGCGCTGTCAATAAGTGCAGCGGCACGGTCAATTTTCTCTTTAAAATACTCGTGGTAAGGCACGGTTTTTAAAAAGCCACCATCGTCGCGGCGCACCATGCTGTACAGGCCTTTTTTGTTGGGCGATGTCCATTTCTCAAACTCCTCCTTGGTCATATCCTTAGGGTAAAAGTTGGCGCCTTCGGGCTTTTTGCCAACGCCTTTTACAAAAGGTTTATCATCGTTAAGGCGCTCCCACGGGCCGTAATTAATCATGGCGTAGCGGCGAATTTTTTCGTCTTTAATGGTATCTAAAAAAGCATTTTTACCACCCAGGCTTTCTTCCCAAAACAGCTCGTCCATAATATCAGCTACCTGAAACATAAAGGGCAGCATTTTGCGGTCGTTCTCGCTAAGGCCTTTAAGGTCGGCGGTTAGCTGTACGGTAACCAACTGGTTTATTTTAGCGTCGATAGAGGTGTCTTCGCCTGCAGTGTTGGTGTTTTTATCATCGGCACCTTTAGGGCCGCAGGCTGCAAACAGGGCAACAGCGGCGCATAAAAAAGAAACTTTGTAAATGCTTTTCATGGTATTGCTTAATTAGGACATCAAAACTACTAAGTTTTATGCATTGGCGGTTATATAATTTTAAGCACTGTTTTTTAGTATTTGCAGGGCTTTATAATATCTTATTACAGTTAGTAACTACAACGCTTGGTTTATATGGTAAAGTGTTAGCGCTGTAATGGGTGCATCTACTATTTTGCCTACCATAACACCATGCTTTTCGGCTACTTTTTTTAATATTTCGCTATGATAGTGAGCTACCGAGCCTACAAACCCCACCGGGTGTTGTTTATGTTTTTCGTAGCGGCATATATGGTGTACAAAAAAATCATCAATGGCGCGGGTAAGTATAGCCTCAATATAAGGGTTGCCCTGGTTGCGGGTACAAAACCTTGCAAACTGGGCTAAAAACCGGTTAGGCAGTGGTTTGCTGTAAACCGCGGCAAAAATATCGTCCTTAGTCAAACTATAGTCTGCTGTAAACTGCGTATGTAATTCGGCAGGCAGGGTCTCGTATATATACTCGCGTATCAGCATACGGCCTATGTAAGCGCCGCTGCCTTCGTCGCCAAGTATAAAGCCTAGTGCGGGTATGTTGTCTACAATATCAACCCCATTGTAGTAGCAAGAGTTTGAGCCTGTACCCAATATGGCAGCAAAGCCGGGCTCGTTGCCACACAATGCACGGGCAGCTGCCAGCATATCATGGTCTACCATAACGCTACTGCCGGTAAATAGCTGCTTTAGTGCATCGGCAACAACAGCCTTGCGTTCATCGCTGGAGCACGACGCGCCATAAAAATATACATTGCTTATAGCGTTTCCGCCCATTTCGGGCATCAGGGTTTTTTCCAGTTCGGCTATTATCCCTTCCGTATTAATAAACAATGGGTTTAAGCCTATGGTGCTGGCTTGTTTTACCACATTTCCTTTATCGTCTACAAGGTTCCAATCCGCCTTGGTCGACCCACTATCGGCTACTAGTATCACTATCTTTTAATTATATTAAGGTATAAACGTTGCTGGCAAAGGCAATTGCAGAGCCTTGTTAAACAGTTGTAATTTACTATCCTAAAATTAATGGGTATTACTGCAAAAGATAAAGCAATGCGGTGTTAATTATTAACACACAATAGTTGCAGTTTTGCTTTGGCGGCCTCTTCAAGCTCTTTGGCACGGGGCAGCAGTATTTCATCCTCTAAACGGCCGTGCATGGCAAGGTCGCTTTCAAACTGGCGCAGCTCTTCTAAAATTAACGATACCTGTGCCGGGTGTGTTTTTATTGCCGAGAAATTGCGCAACCGGCGGCCCAGTTCTTCCAGCTCATTGTCAGCATGGTCGTGGTCTTTTATAAACTTGTCCAGCGAGTATTTTTCTAGTATCAGGTACAAGCTATGCGGCAGGGTTACATGGTCTACCCCGTTTATCAGCTTTAGTATGTAGGGGAATAAATTAACCTCTTCCGTTTGTATATGGGCCATCAGGTTTTTTTTATACTCCGTAAAAAAGTCCTTCAGCTTAAACAACATTAGCTCAGAGTTGCCATAGTTTGCAATCAGGGCATCCAGCAGCTTCTCCAGTTTGGGTAGCTTTTGGTTTATGTAGTAAACGTGGGTTTTTATAAGGTACTCTATGATTGTACGCAGGGGGAATGATTGTAAATCTTCTTTAGGAAAATAATTTTCACACTCAAACGCTTTATATATCGCCATTACAAATCGGGCATCAACGTTAGATTGTATGCAGGCCTTGGCTAAAGGCAGGTTATAGTGTTCAAACTTAATTCCAAAGCGGTCTATTACCGATGCTAAACGCACATCGGCCCTTATCAGTTCTATTAAAGGGATACCGCTATTAGATGACATAGGCCCAAATTTAGGTATTTATTGCCTAAATCCAAGCCTTTGCCTTATATAGAATGTGTCTTTTTTACGCCGCTGCCATAGCCACCATTTTAGGCAGGCTAAAGAAGAAGGTAGAGCCTTTGCCAATTTCAGACTCCAGCCATACCCTGCCGCCGGCATCTTCTATTATCTTTTTAACAATAGCAAGGCCTACACCGGTGCTTTCAATCTTATCGCGCGCCTGCAGGGTCTGGAATATCACAAACACCTTTTCATGGTATTCAGGGTCTATCCCCGGGCCATTATCGGCTACATAAAACACATGCTGGTCTGGTTCTTCGGTATACCCAATGCGTAGCGTTGGGTTAGGGTTGTTGTTGTATTTTATTGCATTGCTTATAAAGTTGCTAAACACCTGCTCTACTTTAATACGGTCTGCCGTAATTTCAGGCATATCCTGTTGTATTTCTACCGCAAAGGTTGCTGGCGGGGCAAGGTCGTTTACCGTTTCGGCAACCATGGTGGTAATGTTAAACTGCGATGGGTTGCTTTGCATACGGCCCGCACGCGAGTATTCTAATATACCGTTTATCAGTTGTTCCATGCGCACTACGCGGCTGCGCATCAGGTTAAAGTTGCCGCGCGAGTCTTCGGTAATTTTATCTTCCAGGTCTTCCTCTATCCATATAGACAGGTTGCTTATGGCGCGCAATGGCGCTTTTAAATCGTGCGATACAATATAGGCAAACTGGTCTAGTTCTTTATTTGTTTTTTCCAGTGTATCGTAATAGTCGGCAAGTCGGTCCTGGCTCTGTTTGCCCTCGGTTACATCCATGGCAAAGCCTATTAGCATTTTCTCATTGGTCGACTCGTCAAGGAAAAGGAAATGCTCAAAAAACAGGTCTTCAACAGTATTATTTGTTTTGTTAATGAAGTTTACAATCTCGCCCGAAAATGCTTTCTCAATATCCTCTGCCTTATCTTTAAAATGGTCGTAAACAGATATGCCTACAAAGTGCTTCTCTTCTTTACCAATACGTTTCAGGGCATTGCCTTTTATTGATGTGCAAATACCTTCTTTGTTAACATGGTAAACCAAAATAGGCATGCTACGGGTAATAGTTTCGAGCAGGTGGCCCTGGGTAGCCATCTGGCGTTCGGTCCGCTTGCGCTCTGTTATATCGCGGCTGTTTATTACAATACCGCTAAAACTACCTTCTTCTACATAACTGCCAACAGCCTCCAGCCAAAGGTAGGTACCGTCTTTCTTTTTAAGGCGCAACTCGGTAGAGTGGGCAGTACCTGGATTTTCGCATGCCGCCCTTATTGCAAGGGCTACCCGTTCAAAATCTTCGGGGTGCGTCATATCAAAACCGTTGTTGCCTATTATCTCTTCGGGCGTGTAACCAAATATGCGGTAAAACGATGGGCTCTCGTAAACTATAGTACCATCTATATTATGTATGGTTACCATGTCAAACGATTTGTCTATCAAAAGCTTAAACTTAAAGTCCTGTTCTTCCAATTGCGTGTTTTGCAGCTGATACGAACTGTTAACGGCGTTTAAAAATGGCATTAGTTGCGCAATGTCAACATTGCTTTTACTCATAAACTCGTTAATCTGGCTTTGTAAAAGTGGGCTAAACTTTTCCATTCCATTAGTTTGTTGCGTTTGCTGGTTCATCTTTTTATTTGTAAAATAGTAGTACTGGTGGTTGGTCTTATATTAATACTGCAATATTGGGGGTATTAGCACGATGTTGAAATACATAGCAACTTAAAACATAGCACATGTAAGATAATAGTAAACCTTGCAGCTTGTTATAATGTCTATTGCCCTGTAAACAGCCGTTTTAAAACAATCAGCCCTGCTGTATAGTTATTATAGGGATGTAAGTCTCTGGCTGGTTTTTAACAAATTTAGCTTATAGCTCCACCACAACCCTAATCTTATAATTATCAGCAAAGTAAAGAACAAAAAATAGTGTTGATACAATAGTTAAATCTGCCTAAAAGATAATATTGTAACTTCGCCCTCCTATTACTATGTGGACAGCATTTGCAAGGATAATATTACGTAACCGCCTGGCTATACTTATTGTAACCGGTGTTATTACGCTATTTATGGCCTACCTGGCTTTTAAGGTAGAGCTTACATACAATGGCACCCGTATTTTGCCTGCTGATGATAGCACGTATATAGAATACGAAAACTTTAAAACTCAGTTTGGCGAAGATGGTGCTGTAATGGCTATCGGTATTCAAAGCGATAAGCTATTTCAAAAAGATGTGTTTAACGCATGGTACGATTTGGGGCAAAACATAAGCAAGATAGAGGGGGTTAACAGTATGCTCTCTATTACCCAGATACAAGACCTTACCAAAGACACTATAGAACAAACCTTTAAGTTTAAAAAAATACTATCTAAACGCCCGGGCTCGCAAGCGGCTGTTGATAGTATTAAAGATAAAATTTACAATCTGCCTTTTTACGATGGGCTGCTGCTAAATCGCAAGTCTAACGTAACGGTAATGCTGCTTACCCTCGATAGAAAAATTGTAGACTCTAAAAACCGCCTTGCTTTAGTAACCAAAATTACTGACAAAGGCGATGAGTTTGCCCAAAGCAGTGGTATAGAGGTGCATTACTCTGGTTTGCCCTATATACGCACCATTAATACCAAACGCATTAGCAGCGAGCTTATCCTGTTTTCGCTTCTATCTATACTTATTACAGCCATCGTATTGTTTGTCATATTCCGCTCGGTAAAGGCTATATTAATACCAATGGTAGTGGTGTTCCTAAGCCTTATATGGAGTGTGGGCACGGTGGTGCTTTTTGGTTACAAGCTTAGCGCACTTACTGGCCTTATCCCTCCGTTAATTATTATTATAGGCATACCCAACTGCATATTCATTACCAACATATTCCACCGAGAGTTTGTAAACCATGGCAACAAAATAAAAGCCATAGCGCGCGTTATTGTACGCATGGGTATGGCCTTGTTTCTTACCAACTTTAATACTGCCCTGGGTTTTGCCACCTTTACGTTTACAGAGAGTAAAATACTTAGCGAGTTTGGTGTAGTGTCTTCTATCAACGTAATGTTGGTATTCATCTTCTCTATTGTACACGTACCTATATTATTCAGCTATGTTGATGCGCCACCGCCAAAACATACCAAGCACTTAGACTATAAGTGGATGGCGGCATTGGTAAAACGCATTATGTGGATGATTACCCATCACCGCATTGCTATTTATGTAGTAACTTTATTATTGGTGGTGGTTTCTGTTTGGGGTATGACCAAAATGAAAACCACCGGCGCGGTTACTGATGATATCCCTAAAAGAGACAAGGTGTATCAGGACTTAATATTCTTAGAAGATAACTTTCATGGGGTATTGCCCTTTGAGGTGGTTATTGAATCTAAACAGAAGAAAGGCATTGTTAAGTATAACACCATTAAAAAAATCGACGAGCTGCAAACAGTACTGGCCGATTATCCCCAATTCTCAAGGGCGGTATCTATTGTAGAGATATTGAAGTATGCTAAGCAGGCCTATTACAATGGCGACCCTGACCAATACGCCCTGCCCGACCGCGACGAGCTTAACTTTATTTTTGATTACATACCCAAAGGCAAAGATGGTAAGAAGGATGAGCTGACTAAGCCGTTTATTGATAGCCTGCAGCAAAAAACAAGGGTTAGTGTTCAGGTGGCCGATATTGGCTCTACCGACATGAAGGTATTGCTTGAGGACGTTAGGCCCCGTATAGATTCTATCTTTCCTAAAGATAAATTCAAAGTAACTCTTACCGGCACCAGCCTGGTATTTGTAAAAGGCACCGACTATCTGGTTGATAACCTGCTGTGGAGCTTATTGGCAGCCATCATCCTTATTTCGGGCTTAATGGCCTTTATGTTCTCGTCGTTCCGCATGGTGCTTATATCCATTGTCCCCAACCTTATCCCGCTGGTGCTTACAGCCGGTATTATGGGCTTTATGGATATTTCCCTCCGCATATCCACCATACTGGTGTTTAACATTGCCTATGGTATTGCTATTGATAGCGCCATCCACTTCTTCTCTGTTTATGGGCACGAGCTTAAAAAGAATACCCAGGATATTAAACTATCGGTAGAAGAAAGCTTAAAAGAAACAGGCTTCTCTATTATGTACACGTCTATCATCCTACTGTTTGGCTTTAGCATATTTATGCTGTCAAACTTTGGGGGCACACAGGCCTTGGGTATGCTAATTTGTATTACCCTGTTCACATCCATCTTCACCAACCTGTTGGTGTTGCCATCGCTGCTATTAAGCCTTGATAAGGTAATTATGATTAAATCACTCCGCGAGCCCTACGCCGAACTATACGACGAAGAGGTAGACATTGACTTGGACAGCCTCGAGATTAAGAAAATAGAAGAAGGGGAGTAATCAAAACGGTAATTTCATTTCCGAGTACGTTAAAACTCCATAATAGTGTGAAGTTATTCCTGTGCATGAGGGAACAACTTTTTGCATTGAGTTCCTATTTCGGTGCCCTTATAGCCAGATACACCGCCAATACAGAGAATATTATATTCGGTATCCATACCGCAATAGCCGGGTGCAAGCCCCCATTGGTAGCAAAGGTAGATGTTACCTGCATAAACAGGATATAGGCAAAGCTTATTACAAACCCTATAGCCAGGTTCACCCCAATTCCCCCACGCACTTTCCGGCTCGATAGGGCAACACCTATCAGCGTTAAAATAAACGATGCAAACGGCATAGAAGTCCGCATGTATTTCTCTACCCTGTAAAACTCAATATCGCCGCTGCCGCGCTTGGTTTCCTGGTCTATAAACTCGTTAAGTTCCATATAGTTTAGGGTTTGCACATTCGTCACCCTACGGCGGAACTCTTCAGGTTGTACGTTTAGCGTGGTGTCCATAAACCGGCCCACACGTATTTTCTCTTCCATACCGTCAAACTTATGTTCCTTAAAATTCTTCAGGGTCCATTTGTTTTTCAGGCTATCCCATTGGCAGGTTTCAGAGCTAAGCTTATACACCAGCTGGTTTTTATCAAACTTCTCTAAAGAGAAGCGGTAGCCCCTGTTATCGCGGTTATTAAAACTTTGAAAGTATATACTCTCGCCCGGTGCAGTTTGGCGGTGTATGTTACGGTCTGTAAAACCCTTAAGGCCGTTAATGTAGGTGTTCTCAAACTCAAGCCTGTCGCGGTTGGCGTGGGGCAGTACAAAGTTGTTTAGCCAGAAAGAAAACACCGCCAGCAAGGCAGCGGTAAAAAAGTAAGGCCGCATAAGCCTGCCAAAACTAACACCACTGTTTATTATGGCAATAATCTCGGTTTGCTGTGCCATTTTTGATGTAAAAAACACAACCGATATAAAGATGAACAGCGGGCTGAACAGGTTTATAAAGTAGGGAATAAAGTTGAGGTAATAATCAAAGAATATGGCGCTGGTAGGCGCGTCGTGCTTTAAAAAATCGTCCAGCTTTTCAGATATGTCGAAGATAACTGATATAAGCACCACCAAAATAATGGCGTACAAAAAGGTGCCTAAAAACTTCTTTATTATGTATCGGTCAATAATCTTTAACACAGCACAAATGTAGTTGATAACTGATATCTGACAACTAACAGTTAAAAGGTCAATTTTATTGTGTTTTTATTGGTAGATTTTATTGCTGGCTTCTGGTAAGTCTTTTATCTCTTTATCATGTCAGATTTTAGTTGTCAGATATCAACTATCATCTATCAACTAAAACTTACCACTTACTCCCTTTCTTCTCCTTCAGCACATTTGATTTTACCGAACTGTCGTAGAAATCGTCAGGCTTTTTGCGCACCCAGGTAATGAAGTTGTCAATTTCCTCTACCTGCTTTATCCGCTCTATGGTATGGTAATAGCGCTTAAGCTCCTTTTCGGTAAGTACAGAGTGTATCTTGTCGTGGCAAATTTTATGCAGCAATACCGTAGGCGTGTGCTTCCCCCCGCGCGATTTTGGTATCAGGTGGTGCTTGTTGAAGGGCTTAGCCAGCGGCCTGCCACACAATGCACAAAGCGCTATATTTTCCCAATCCTTTATCATAAATACATCCTAAAATAAATCAAAAAATTGAAAACCGTAATAGATTTTTAAGTCTCACCTCTCCTTGAGCGGAGGGCATATTTAGAGGGGTGGGGCTGCATATTTTTACTTACCTTTGCTATACCATCATGCACCGCCATATTATCTATATACTGCTTATTATTTTAGCTGCTGCTTGCAGGCCCTCTAAAATTGTAAAAACAGAAGAAGTTCTTTACCCAATGAAGAACGACACTCTGGGCATAGATAGCACCATATATAAAATACTGCAGCCATACAAAGCTAAGGTTGATGCTACAATGGACGAAGTGCTTATCAACTCTGCCATAGAGTTTCCCGCCCCTGATAGAAAAAACATTGCAGGCGAATCGCTACTTGGAAACATGCTGGCCGATATTTTTTTGCAAACAGGTAGAGATAATTATAAGCCTGGCGATGCCCACAACATAGACTTTGTATTGATGAATACAGGAGGTATCCGCACCTCATTACCCAAAGGAGCTATAACTACCCGCAATGTTTTTGAAGTGCTTCCGTTTGATAACCGTTTGGTTGTTGTAACTCTGAGCGGCGATAGCACCCAGGCATTGCTCAATTACATAGCTAAAAAGGGTGGCGACCCTGTGTCAGGCCTTAAAATGGGTATCGACAATAAAAAGCCAGTAGATGTGCTTATTGATGGGGTACCTTTTGATAGAACTAAAACCTACAAGGTAGTTACCAACGACTTTTGCTCTATGGGTGGCGACCAGATGTGGTTTTTTACAGGGGCTAAAGAATATACTGATTTGAATATTGTACTGCGCGACGCCGTAATTGCACGCTTTAAAGCCTATGCCGTTTCCGGTATGGATTTAAATGGTAAGTTAGACAACCGAATTTATAAAACAGATGCAAGATAGCAGGCGCACATTTTTAAGGTATATGTTAGGGGCGGGCGGTATGCTGGCCTTTGGCAACTTAAGCGCTAACGAGTGGTTTGCTAAAAAAGAAGTTGTTAAGCTTACCATACTGCACACTAACGATGTGCACAGCCGATTAGAGCCCTTCCCAGCCAACGATCCTAAGTTTCCGGGCATGGGAGGTGCGGCACGTCGCGCTGCGTTAATTAACAGCATTAGGAATACAGAACCCAATGTGCTGTTGTTTGATGCAGGCGATATTTTTCAGGGTACGCCATATTTTAACTTTTACCACGGCGAACCAGAGCTTAAAGTAATGAGCCAGATGGGCTACGATGCTGCTACCATTGGCAACCATGATTTTGATGCAGGTGCCGATGGCCTGGCAACCCAGTTGGCTCATGCCAACTTCCCCATGCTTAATTGCAACTATACATTTTCTGGCTCCCCGCTCGAAGGTAAAACCCAGCCCCACAAAATTTTTAACAAAGGAGGGTTACGCATAGGTGTTTTTGGTATTGGGTTAGAACTAAATGGCCTTGTGCCTAAAAACCTGTATGGCGAAGTTGTGTACAACGAGCCCATTGCAAAAGCAAACGCTGCGGCCCGCTATTTAAAGATAGACCAGAAGTGCGACCTTGTAATATGCCTGTCGCACCTGGGCTATAGCTACACCAGTTCACAGGTTAGCGACCTTGTGTTAGCTGCCCAATCTGAGCATATCAATCTTATAATAGGTGGCCACACCCATACCTTTTTAAACCACCCCACCCGTGTAAAAAACAACAAAGGTGCAGAGGTGTTGGTAAATCAAGTTGGGTGGGCTGGTTTAAGATTGGGAAGAATAGATTATTTTATCAGCCCGGGTGCGAATAAACATACCGCCGACGGTCATGCACTAAAAATTTTTAAAAGTCAATAGATAAAAAATTTTTTTTTCAGCTTTTTTTTAGAAATTTTTGCCATCCGATTGTCAACTAGTTGAAAACTGTTGTCAACTCTCCCGGTATTTGATTTAGAAAACTACTTATAATATAAAGTTAAACCTTTATACAGAACGACACTCTATGGACAAAACCTTTGATGAGGTATGGGACAAATGTCTCAAGGTAATAAAAGACAATGTTAACGCTCAAAGTTTCCGCACGTGGTTTGAACCTATTAAACCAGTTAAACTAGCCGCCAACGTATTAACTATACAGGTGCCAAGCCAGTTTTTTTACGAGTGGTTAGAAGAACATTACATTACCCTTTTAAAGAAAACAATAACCAAAGAACTAGGGCCCGAAGGCAGGTTAGAGTACTCTATTGTTATGGAGAACAATTACGCCAGCAACAGTGTGCCTTATACCGTTAAAATACCTGCCGAAAGCGGAAGGGCACCTAAAAACAACCCGGTTACCGTTCCTATTGACCTTAACCAGAACACCATTAAAAACCCGTTTATTTTACCGGGCCTTAAAAAGATTAGTATAGAGTCGCAGTTAAACCCTAACTACTCTTTTGATAATTTTGTTGAAGGAGACTGCAACCGCTTTGCCCGCTCTGCCTCTTTTGCAGTAGCAAACAAGCCTGGTGGCACATCATTCAACCCACTATTAATATACGGTGGCGTAGGTTTAGGTAAAACCCACCTGGCACAAGCTGTTGGTTTACGCGTTAAGCACCTGTTCCCTGGCAAAACGGTATTATACGTTTCGTCTGAGAAATTTACCCACCAGTTTATTGATGCGGTAAAAAACAACACCCAAAACGACTTTATCCACTTCTATCAAATGATAGATGTGCTGATAATAGACGATGTACAGTTTTTTGCAGGGAAAGAAAAAACACAAGATGTGTTCTTCCATATCTTCAACCACCTGCACCAAACCGGTAAACAAATTATCTTAACATCAGATAAGCCGCCGGTAGAGATGCAAGGCATTGAACAACGCCTGTTATCTCGCTTCAAATGGGGCCTATCTGCAGACCTTCAGGTGCCAGATTTAGAAACCCGCATTGCTATACTAGAGAAGAAACTGTATGCAGATGGTATAGACCTGCCACGCGATGTTGTTGAATACCTTGCTTACAGCATTACCACCAACATCCGCGAGCTGGAAGGTGCACTTATCTCACTTATCGCCCAGTCATCATTAAACAAGCGCTCGGTTACTATCGACCTTGCCCGCCAGTTGATTGATAAGTTTGTTAAAAACACCACCCGCGAAGTTTCTATCGAGCTGATACAAAAAATCGTTTGCGACTACTTCAACATGTCTGTAGAGATGATGAAGTCGAAAACCCGTCGCCGCGAGGTTGTTCAAGCCCGCCAGATAGCTATGTTCTTTGCTAAAAACATGACTAAATCATCGTTAGCAACCATAGGTATGAATTGCGGTGGTAAAGACCACGCAACGGTATTGCATGCCTACCGCACGGTAAACAACCTTATTGATACAGATAAACGTTTCCGCTCGTATATCGAAGATTTAGAGAAGCGTTTAGCAATGCAAGTATAACTTGCCGCTAACAGAACTTAAAAAGCCCCGGCATGCCGGGGCTTTTTGTTTACCCCCTTGAATATATCAATCAGGTATTTATTATATCACTGTTCTGCCTGAACAATACTTTGCTGCTCATTTTATTTTCCTTGTCTGCATAAACCGCTATTATTGTAAAATGAAAGCTGCCAATACCTTACTGGTTTTACTATTAGCCATTGCCTGTTTTGGGCAAAAGCCCGAAATACATGGCCCCGATATTTATGGTGCAAAACCCAACCGCCCGTTCCTGTTTAAAATTCCGGCTACGGGTGCTCTGCCCATTAGTTATGAAATTTATGGACTGCCTGATGGTTTACAGGTTGATAAAAGCACTGGCATTATAAGCGGTAGCTGCCCCAACATTGGTATTTACCAAACCATAGTATTAGCTAAAAACAGTTTAGGGGCCGACACCTTGTTTTTTGATATACACATTGGCAACGTAGCATTAACTCCGCCTATGGGCTGGAACAGCTGGAATGTTTTTGGCTTGCGTGTAACCGATAAAGACATTCGCAACGCGGCCGATGTAATTGTATCATCGGGCCTTATAAACCACGGCTGGACTTATATTAATATTGATGATGGCTGGGAGAGTGCTGAACGTTTGCCCAATGGCGAAATTGCTGCTAACGATAAGTTTCCTGATATGGTAGCCCTTAGCGATTATATACACAGCAAAGGTCTTAAGTTTGGCATATACAGCTCGCCGGGGCCAAAAACATGTGGGGGCTACTTAGGCTCATTAGACCATGAGGAGCAAGACATTAAAACCTACGAAAAATGGGGCGTAGATTATCTTAAATACGACTTATGCTCTTATGCATGGCAAACAAAAGGGCTTAAAAAAGAAGCCATTCAGGCACCTTATATACTGATGAATAAATTCATCCAAAATTCAAATCGCGATATCATCTATAGCCTTTGCCAATACGGCCTTGCCAATGTATGGGAGTGGGGCGCAAGTGTAGGCGGTAACAGTTGGCGCACAACTGGCGATATTGTCGACACCTGGGCATCGGTACAACGCTTGTTAAATAAACAGAAAAAACTGGCACCCTATGCACAGCCCGGCCATTGGAACGACCCCGATATGCTGGTACTGGGTGTTGTAGGTTGGAATGATGATAGCCGTAAATGCCGTTTAACAGAAGATGAACAGCGCTTGCATTTTACTATGTGGAGTATGCTATCATCGCCACTGCTGTTGGGTTGCGATTTAACCAAAATAGACCCCTTTACCATGAGTCTTATTACCAACGATGATATTATTGCTCTTAACCAGGACAGGCTTGGTAAGCAAGCTGTATTGCTGGAAGAAAAAGGTAAAATACAGGTTTGGAAAAAAGAACTGGCCGATGGTTCTTTTGCCTTAGCCTTTTGCAACCTGGGCAAAAAAGGCAAATTTACTACGTACGATTTAGCTAAAGCAACTACTAAAGCCTGCAAAACCACTAAAGACCTATGGACAGCCTTAAAAACAGACGTGCGAGATAATAAACTAACTGTTGCCATTCCAACCCATGGGGTAGTGGTGGTAAAAGTAAAATAGCATATTATTTCACTTTAAATCAGCATTTAAGCGTTTGCCGTTTTATTTGTTTTGGATTAGTAGCTAGGATTTTTACATTTGTAAATACGCTCAAAAAAAACATATGAAAACACGCTTACTCGTATTTTTACTATTTATCACCGGTACCGCCCTTTTTGGGCAAAATCTGGTAATAAACCCCAGTTTTGAAAACACATCAAGCAACTGCGGCAACTTTGGTGGCGAAGGGTTTGGTACCGATCTTTTAGATTGGGATAATGCCAACTCTAACGAGCCCGGCGATAGTTGCTCATCTCCCGACCTTTTTTCAGCATGTAACACTATTTTCGGCACTCCATCGCCAACCAATATGCCTAACTCATTGCTAGGCTTTCAACGGTCGCGCACTGGTACCCGCCATGCAGGTATTATTACCTACGCGCCGGGCATAGCCCTGGGTTGCAATGCCGTTGGGGCTGATAACTATAGGGAATACATACAGGGCCGCACTACTACACCATTGGTTGCAGGGCAAACCTATTGCGTATCAATGTATGTTAGCTGTGCCGATAATGTGGTATGGGCCACCAACAACATTGGCGTGCGTTTTACCAATACCCAATACCTGCGCGATGCATGCGCCAACGGCAACAACTCGCTTATCAACCTTCCGCCGCAGCTTAATTACAGCTGTGCGGCTATTACAGATACATCTAACGCCAATTGGGTACGTATACAGTGGGATTATGTAGCCACTGGCGGCGAACGCTATTTTACCATTGGTAACTTCTTTAACAACGCTAATACAACAATAGCATGTAGCAATAGCGGTGCTAACATCAACCCCTATGCGTATTATTATATTGATGATGTAAGCATTGTGGCAAACACCTGCTGTGCAGCAACCATTGCACAGGTAAACAATAAGTGTATTACTGATACTCCTTTTAATCTTACAGCAATAGCGCCTTTAGGCACTAACTGTAACCCAACGGTAAGTGGCACATGGAGCGGCCCCGGCATTACCAATGCCAGTCTGGGTACCTTCAACCCGGCAACTGCAGGCGTTGGAACGCATACAATTACTTACACACTATCGTGCGGGCAAACAGTTACTACTACCATTATTGTAAACAATTGTGCTGCACTTACCATTTGCCAGGAACCCAACGGAAACCTAACCGTAACCGGTGGAACAGGGCCTTACCAATGGCAATCGCAATCTACCGTGCAAGATTGCAGCGGTTGCCCGTTTGGCCAATGTTTCCCTCCAATTTGCAATGGGGTAAGCACTACCGTTTGGACAACCTTTACTACCGGCGCTACAGCTACTCCTCCGGGTACTTTCCCTTTCCGTGTTATTGATGCTGGTGCTGGCAGCACCACTATAACAACCTTAACGGGTATACCTGCCTGCCAGTGTGTATTGGCGCTTTCAACATCAAGCGTGGCTGCAAGCTGCGGCCAGGCAAATGGTAGCGCTACCGTTAACGTAACCACCGGCACCGGCCCTTATACTTATGTATGGAGCAATGGCGGCAATGGCCAAACCATTAGCGGTGTTGTAGGTGGCACCTACAGTGTTACCGTAACAGGTGGCGGCTGTTCAACTACAACTACTGTAAACGTAAATACTACAGCGGCAGTAACAGCATCTACCACACCTACAGCAACTACTTGTGGCCTTGCCAATGGTTCGGCTGCGGTTACGCCCGGTGGTGGCAACGGCACCTATACCTACTCGTGGACTAATGGTGGTGGCAGCGGCCCTTCTATTAACAACGTGGCGGCGGGTACCTATACCGTTACAGTTACCAGCGGTGGCTGTTCTACAACATCTACTGTTACAATACCGCCATCAAACCCTATAACACTGGGTGTAACATCAAACAACACTACCTGTGGCCTTGCCAATGGCAGTGCTCTAATTACCCCAACGGGTGGCAGTGGCAACTACACCTATTCGTGGACAAACGGCGGTGGCAGCAGCTCTGCATTAACCAATGTTGCGGCAGGCAGTTATACAGTTACTGTAACGGGTGGTGTTGGTTGTACTGCTACATCAACAGTAGTTATAGCACCATCTACAGCAATTACGCTTACACCAGCATCAACTAATGCAAACTGTAACCAGGCTAATGGTACGGCAAGTATCACTGCTGCAGGTGGCGATGGAAACTATGATTACAACTGGAGCAATGGCGGCCAAAACAGCAGTATAAGTGGTGTGGTTACCGGTAACTATACAGTAACCGTTACCGATGGGCAAAACTGTACCGCTACCTTAACTGTGGCAGTGGGGCAAAACACGTCTATGACATCTACCGTTAGCGGCACAGGCACTACATGTAGCAGTCCAAACTCGGGCACTGTAAACCTTACCGTAAATGGTGGCGTACCGGGCTACAGCTACTTATGGAGCAATAATGATACTACACAGGATTTAACAGGTGTAGCAGCAGGCACTTATACGGTTACTATTACTGATGATGCCGGCTGTATTATAACCAACACGTACGAGGTTGCTGCCCCTGAATTGCCTGTAGCAACCATTGTTTCTACCGATGAGAGCTGCAAAGGCCTTGGCGATGGCGAGCTTAACTTAACCGTAACCGGTGGCACAGGGCCATACACTACAGTATGGAATACAGGTGCTGTTACTGAAGATTTGGTAAACCTTGGCGCAGATACCTATACCGTTACTGTTACCGATGCTAACGGCTGCGTGGTAACCCAAACAGGCACTGTGGTTCAGGGGCCTGATTTTCCTATAACA
>CAMBQF010000045.1 GCA_945869825.1 Chitinophaga pinensis
GCACCAAATATTTGCTGGTAAGCGCCTACCGTAAATGGGTAGCCATTGGCAAAAGCTATACCGCCTGCATATAAGTTGCCAAATTGGTCGTAAGTAGCGGTAAAGCCCCAGTTATCAACCGGCGAACCCGAGTATGAACAAAACACAAGATTAGGGTCTACAACCAGTTCGTAGTTTTTATTGTAGCCATTAGGAAAGGTGTAAAGCACTTTTGTGCCACTTAAAACAAATGCGCACTCCACAGGTACCTGCACTCCATTAATCATTTGGAAGGCCACGGGTTTCTGTTCAATAATATCGTTGATGGAAGTACTGATAATCAGGTTACCATCCTTTAACTGCAAGCCGTTGGCCCCTTCAAAATCAAGTACTATTTGGTTGGCGTTGGCATTGGGAGCTACGGTAAATTCATACTTAACAGACATGCCATTGGCTTTTACAGAAAGGTCGATACCATTGTAAATACCGGTATAGCGCACATGCTGAAAAGCATTAACATGCGATGCCCACTTATCCTTTTTGTTGCCTATGTAATAGTTATAATACTCGCTGGTTTGGCTTAGCGAGAACATAGCCGGATTTGGGTTAGCCCCTGAAAATTTCAGCTTAAAAGCATGGAAATCTATGATTTTTTTAGGTGGAAGCCCGTCACTTTTATTAGCATGCACGCGGCGTACAGCCTTGCCATCATAAAAATTAAAAGTCAGGCAGTTTTTTTCAAAAAACAGGTCACCATCGGGTATAGAAGCCTTGTAAAGTATTTTGTTTTCCCACTGGCCTTTGTTTTGGATAAAGCGTATAGCGTTTTTACCATCGTCGGCAAAGGCATTAGCTACCGAAAAAAGAACAGAGCTAAATGTAAATAGTACTAAAGAAAGTAAACGATTTTTCATACCTATATTAAGGTTTAACTTCATAAAATTAGTTTTTATAAAGTATAAAACAAATAGGATGAGGAAAAAAGGTGCTAAACCAGCTTTTTAAACTGCTCAAGAAGGGCTTTAAACTCAGCCAATTTACGGGCTGGGACACCCGCTATTTCAGGCTCGTTTTCAAAGCTTTTGGTAACCACGCTACCCAGGCCAACGGTTGTATTATCGCCAATGGTAATGGCATTGCGCAGACTAACAGAAGGGGCTATCCAGCAGTTGGCTCCAATTTTAGTGCTGCCACCTATCATGGTATTAGCAATTATCAAGGTGTTCTCGCCAATCTCTACATTATGGGCCACATGCACAAGGTTGTCAATTTTAACGCCTTTGTGGATGATGGTATCGTTTAACGAGCCACGGTCGATACAGGTATTGCTGCCTATTTGCACATTATCGGCAATAAGTACCCCGCCAAAGTGAGGGAATTCAAGATACTCTCCCGCCTCATTTTTTGTCAACCCGAAGCCACTGTTGCCTATAACGGTACTCGATTTGATTACCACATTATTACCAATAGTGCAGTTGCGCTGAATATGCACGTGCGATGCAATGCTGGTATTATTGCCAATGGTTACGTTATCTTCTACAACTGTATAAGGGCCAATATGTACATTGTGCCCAATGGTTGCTCTTGCCGAAACTATAGCCGTTGGGTGTATGCTGTGTGCACTTTTGCTATGAAAGAAATGCAGCATGATGGCCGATATAACCTTTTTAGGCTCTGCCGAAAAAATGAAATGCTTGGTAGTAAAAGCCTCTGGCGTTGCCAAGGCTTTAAAGGTATCTTCCAATACAATCAGGTTGCTGCCCGAACCATTTAATAACTGCCCGGCAGTATCAGCAAACTTTGATGAAAGAAATGTTATTTGCCTCTGCTTTGCAATGTTGATGCTTTTGGCTGTGTTAATAACCTCATCATAGCGCGCATCTGCCCCACTCTGGGTTTCAAGCCCCAAACCGGTAGCAAAATCAAGGATATTTTGTATGGTTACATTATCCATCGTATCATTTCAAAAGCCTCGGCATAGGGCTTACGTATTTGTATGCCGCGTAGTTTAGACAGGCTGTTTACAAACTCATCGCTGCTGTAGTAGCGAAATTTTTGTGTTTCGTATTTATCAATCCACTCAATTTTTTTCTGGATATGGCGTTCTTCCAACGCTACATACATATTGCTATGGAAAGTAAAGTTGTTCCAAGGCATTTCATAACCCAAAATGCGAGTGTTTTTAAAGGCCCGCACCCCTTCTTCGTGAATAGTTTTATGGTCCTGGTGCACATCGGCACTACTGGGCAGTAAAACCAAATCGGGTCTTAGGCGGCGGTCAAGGGCTACAAGGTCTTCTAATATGCTTTGGCGGTGTTCAGGAAAGCAACGCACCTCATAATTATACATAATAAGGTTTTGCTCGATGCCCATAAACTTAGCGGCAGCAATCAGCTCATTTTTGATGGCATCAGGCTCGTAGCCTTTAGGGACAGATTTTTCGCACATGCTAAAAACCGCATAATGCACCTCTACCCCATGCTCCAGCATTTTAGCAATGGTGCCACCCGATGAAAATTCGCCATCGTCAGGGTGTGGGCCCAAAACCAGTAGTTTCTTAATATTTTCAGTAAATCCGTCAGTCATTTATTGTTCACTGTTTTTAATAAGTGTGGCTAATTTTTGGGTTACCGCGCGGCGTGAATATTCTTCAATACCCGGGCGGGCAATAGACCCATTTTCATTTTTTTGCCACAGTAAATATATATCTTTTATAAAAGCGGCTATTTTTTCAGCTTCATCGCGGGCAAATATGGCCGAACGTTCAAACTTGTTTAGCAGGTTAGCAGCGTCGCCACCGGTATCGCCAAGGCAAAGCACCGGGCGGCCACTGGCCAGGTATTCCATCAACTTACCCGATATAAGTAGTTTACTTTCGGGCATCTCTGCAAGGCTATTAAATAGAAGGTCTGAGGCACTCATTTGAGCCAATGCCTTTTGGTGTGGCAAGTAGCCATGCTTAACAATACGTGCAGCC
The DNA here is from genome assembly GCA_945869825.1 of Chitinophaga pinensis. Lineage (GTDB taxonomy): Bacteria > Bacteroidota > Bacteroidia > CAMBQF01 > CAMBQF01 > CAMBQF01. Next base: position 2,957 of record CAMBQF010000045.1, read on the forward strand.
GGCATTACCTGCAACAGGTTTTGTTCTATCCCATTAGAAACCTCGCCTGCTGAATGAAACTCTACATTATTTATGGCATCATCAACCTCCATAAAAAACAGGCGTAGCCCATCTACAAAAGCGTTGATTGGCTGGCTATCGCTAAGTATGCCAATAAAGCTGATAATGAATTTATTACTTTTGGTGTAGGCTGGTAAACCTGCCATTTTATCACTATCGTAGCCGTTGTACAGTACATTTACTTTAGCTTTTTGGGTTGATGCTAATTTATCAGCCAGTAATGCCGCCAAGGTAGGCCCAACGGTAGTTACCTTGTTGGCAGTTTCCAGTACTTTCTTCTCTAACCGCTTATTTACGCTTTTCGCGTAATTGGTTTGAAAAAGCAATTCGTTGTAGTAAATCTCAGTCCAAGGGTCGCGCAAATCGGCAAACCAGTCGATGTCCAGTTTCTTTTTAAGGTGCAGGCCTACCAGGTGGGTAGAGTGTGGCGGGCCTGTGGTAATAACCGTTTTTATACCCTCTCGTTTTATTATCTCCTCCGCTTTGGCTCGGGCATATTTAACCCAGCCCACACGGGCATCAGGTATGAAAAAATTACCCCTAATAAATCGGCTGACGCGTTGAAAAAAGCCGGGCTTCTTCTCGCCTGCAAACCCCTGGGGAATGAACTTACGGTCATCTCCACCCATGATTTTTGAGTACAGTTTAAGCACCTCGAAGGTATCGGTTTTATGTACCTCAACCTCTTTAACCAGGTTACCAAAGCTCTCATCAATAAACTTATACGATGCCTTGGTTTCGTCTACCGATATAACAATAGGTTCAAAGCCGAGTTCGCGCAGGTGGCGGGCAAAGTATACCCAGCGCTGCACGCCCGAGCCACCCGATGGGGGCCAATAATATGTAATGATAAGTACCTTAGCCATTAAGCAGCAGGCTCTTCGTCTTCTTTTTTACGGCGCAGTTCAAGAAAAGCAGCCCCTGCCAACGCAAGGAAAACTAAAATAGAACCTGCCAGGGCAACAGTTTCGCCCTGGCTGTATTGCGTAGGCTCAAACTTAAATTCTATTTTGTGTTTGCCGGCAGGCACTTTCATAGCGCGTAAAACAAAGTTAGCTCGTACATAATCTGAAGGTTTACCGTCAACATATACATTCCAGCCATCTTTGTAATATATCTCAGAGAATACAGCCAACTGTTCTGCTGCGGTGTTACTCTCGTATACTAAATGGTTAGCCTGGTATGATACTAATTTGATGGTAGCCGTAGAATCTGCTACAGGCTTAAAGCCCGCAACCTGCGCTTCAAAAGCTTTGTCTACAACCGCTGTAACAGCAGGGTCTATTTTGTTAAGTGCCAATACCTCGCTATCAGGGTTGGCTACCAGTTTAACATCGTTTACAAACCATGCAGCACCCAAAGCATAAGGGTTAGCCAATGCAGGGTAGTTTGGGTTAACAATGATGTATTTAGTATTTAGCATGTTTAAGGTTGGTAATGACCTGTACATGTTGTTTATAATAGAGTCGTTCAAATTGCCTGCACGTAGTGTACTACCTATAATTGCAATCTCCTTATCAATGCGGAAATCAATTAGTTGCTGGTAGCGCTTAAGTTTAGCGCCGTGGTAACCGCCAATTGATGATGTAAAGTAAGACACAGAGGCATCTTGGTTGAAGCCCGAAAGGTTAAGGGTACGTTTGCCCGGGTCTTTATCAGCCAAAACAGAGTTGATGGCATTGTTTTTTTGAAATGGAACTTTAGTATCCCTTTTACTGGTAAAGCTTTTTGCATCAAGGTAACGTTGGTCTATAGTAACCAGGTCGCCTAGTATTAAAACACCAATTACCGCAATAACAATGCGCTTATCAAACTTAAATCTAAAAAAAGCAAACAGTACTAATGCTGATACCAAAATTAGCAAGCCACTACGTAGCGCATCCGTTTTGAAAATCTCTATACGGGCTTGCTCCAGATTTATTGTTAACTCACTAAAGCTATCTTCTATCTGCTGGGAGTAATCTGCTTTTTGCGATGCAGGGATAGTTTTATCGTTAGCTATTTGCGCTAATTGTTGGTTTTTATAATTATCAATCCTGGCATAATCACTATCGGGCACAAAACTATTAAAGGTGGTAGGTGCAACAAACATTAATAATGATAGGCCACCTGTAACCGCAAATGCAATAATAAAACCATGCAGGTTTTTAAGGCTTGTTTCTTTACCAAAAACGGTAAATTTGCTGTTAAGAAAGTTGGGGGTGGTAACAATTTTATACAAGCCAAACAGCCCCAATAACGGTAGCGTAAAATTGGCTATAGTAAGCATCATAGACACGGAACGGAACTTGTTGTAACCCGGTATATAATCAACTGCAAAGTTGAACAAACCCGGCCAATTACCCCCCCATGAAAAGGCTATGGAGAATAAGGTTGCCACCAGCATAGCCCATTTAAACGGCCCGCTAACAAACATCAACCCAATAAAAAATAAGAATACTATTATAGCACCTGCATACGTGGGGCCTGCTGTAAAAGGCTGGTCGCCGTAGTACGAGTATAGGCTCGCTACCTGGTCTTTATATTTTTTATCGATTTTTTTAAGTGCGTTTTTATTATGCTCAGCAATAGGTTCAGAAACACCGCCTTTGTAATTAGGTATCATCAGTGTAAATGTTTCGCCAACACCAACACTCCACTGGGTTATATAATCGCGTGGAAGTCCGCCAGTCTGGTTATTTTTTTCGGCATTGGTGCTATCGGCTTCCTGGCCTGGGCTTGGTATGGTAAGTTCAGATTTGCCACGGGTGGTGTATTTGCCATACTCGTAGGTTAACAAAAGGTTGGTAGTGTTGGGTAACACCCCAATTAACGAGCCAACAAATAAAACACCTACAGCTTTGGCAAAAAGAGCCATACGCTTTTCTTTATACGCACCATACAATTCAAACAAACCATAAATACCCAACATCATTATAGTGTAGTAGGTAATTTGCAAGTGGTTACAATACAGTTGCAGGCCTAAAAACAAAGCTGTTAATGCGCCGCCTAATATCAATTTACCCCTAAAAGTTAGTATAAACGATGCCAGTATAGGCGCTATGTAGGCAATAGCATGTGCTTTTGAAGTATGCCCAACCTCTAACGAAATAACATAGTAGCTACAAAGGGCATACGCTAGTGCCCCGACAGTTGCTGTCCACGAGTCTACTTTTAGCACACACAGCAGGAAGTAGAAGCCGAGCATACACAAAAACAGGTAGTCGGCGGGGCGTGGCAGGTATAGGCTCAACAGCTTATCTACATGGCCCAAAAGGTTAGCCGGGTATAGCACCGATATTTGGTAAGCAGGCATACCACCAAACATAGAATTTGTCCACAAAGGCTCGGTTCCGTTTTTTTCGCGGAAATCAGCAATCTCTTTAGACATCCCCTGATAGTTTGAGATATCACTCATTTTTAGTGCTTTGCCCTTAAGCAGCGGACTTAAGTAGCCAAAGGTTACGGCTAAAAAAACGACAACTGCAATAGCATGCGGGACTAACTTTTTAAAATTAACGTTCTTCATGTGTGTTATTTGGTAAAGCTATTTTACTTCTTCGTAATCAATATACTCGCCACCCTGTAGTGGTTTAGTTTCTTTTTGTGGCGGGTTTACCACCTGCGGGCCTGTGTTTTGTTGGGCACGCCTTTGCTGTTCCCTTATGCGTTCCTGCATATCATCAACAGCATTGCGCATAAGTTCTGGCACTATATATTTCATTACCGTGCGGTAAACCGTATATATCAATAATAGTATGAGTATGACCCTCATTTAGCAAATTTTTAACGGGCAAATTTAAACTTTATTATAAAGCCAACACTCGCAAGACAAAGCTAAACATCACATTTATAAACGGGCTGTTATTCATCATTTTACCCTATTTCTTACATTATAATTACAATAGAAGGGCGATACACTCAGATTTTAACATGTTGAATATGTGCATTTTAAAATAGATGTACCTACAACACAGTATTGAAAAAGATGTTGAAATCTTACACGGGTAGTGTTTAGGGGGTTGTTATGTACTTTCTTACCTTTAAACAAGGCTAATTTTATCAATCAAGCAGGTTGTAAGTTTTAGGAAAAGTGCAGAAAGAAGGGAACATATTCAGGCGTATATCAAAATGGGGACAAGACCCTGCCAAAAGTGCTGCGTACAACAGCCGTGTTGTTGTAACCAATAACCTGCTAATGGTAAGCACAGGTCTATGTATATTTTTAGCCAGCTTATTTTATTATCAGGGTCTGCTAAACCACTTTATAGGGCAAGCCATTGCAGTGGCTATTTATGGGCTGTCGCTTTTACTATCAGAATTAAAAAAAGTAGAATGGGCAAAAATTGTTGCCCTCACACTATCAAATGTGGGCATGTTTACATTTATGACAGCCCTGGGCGAACACAAAGGAATAACCCTGATTGTATTTACCCTTGTTAGTGTGCCATTTGTTGTATTTGAATTTAAGCAATGGTATAAAATTGCCTTTTTTGTTTTATCGCCTCTTGTGCTATACTACCTGCTAAATATTACTGACTATAGTTTTATTGAGTTTGAGCCGGTGGCACCCAATTTAAAGGAGATTATATTTTTAGTTCTTTTTGTATCATCAACACTAAGCATAGTGTTATGTGCGTTGTTTTTGATAAAGGAACGCTTAGACGACCAAAAGAAGCTGAGCGAAAGGCAATCGTTGATTTCAAAAATAGCCGAAATATCGCCCAATATTATTTACATTTTTGATTTAACTAATAACAAGCCCGTGTATGCCAACAACAACCTGCAAAACATTATGGGCTATGACGCGGATGAGCTAAAATGGGAGACAATACAGAACCTTATTCACCCGCAGGATATTATTGAGGTAGAAAACAACACACGTATATTATTTGCGCGCAAAGACAACCAACCGGTAATAACCACTTACCGAATGCGAACCAAACAGGGTAACTATATTTGGTTACGCAACCGGAGCCAGGTATTTGAACGTGATGAAAAGGGAAAGGTGAAACTGGTAGTTGGCGTATCTGAAGACATTAGCGAAAAGGTGGCCGAAAAAGAAGCCTTTACCAGCCTTGATTATTTGCAAAAAAACATACTAGAAGCATCGCCCTATGCAATAATAAGTACCGATGCCAATGGCATAATTACCACCTTTAATACCGCAGCCGAAAAAATGTTTGGCTACAATGCTTTTGAACTGGTAGGTAAGAAAACGCCATCAAAAATGTTTGACCGCAAAGAGGTAATAACCCGCGCCAAACAAATGAGTAAAGAGTTAGGGGTAGATATTTCGCCACCACTATTTGTAATAGTGCAACGCCCCCTGCTTGGCCTGCCCGATTTTAGCGAGTGGACCTATGTAAAAAAAGATGGGACACGCTTTCCGGCACTTATTACAGTAAACGTTTTAAAAGACCAAAAAGGCAATGTAACCGGTTACCTTGGCATTGCACAAGACATTACAAAACGAAAGCGCGAAGAGCAAATGCTTACCAAAGCCAAAATAGCGGCAGAGGATGCCAACAAGGCAAAATCGCAGTTTTTGGCTAACATGAGCCACGAGATACGTACCCCGCTGAATGCCATTTTGGGTATGACAGACCTGACGCTGGAAGGCCCATTAAGCGATGAGCAACGACAGTACTTAGGCTATGTAAAAGAGTCGGGCTTTAACTTATTGCAGGTGATAAATGATATTCTTGACTTTTCTAAAATTGAGTCGGGCGTATTTGAGTTGTATCCTACAGATTTTAACCTGCACAGCACTATTAACAGCATAATAAAATCGACAGGAGTAAAAGCCAACCAAAAAAACCTGGAGCTATTTATTGATTTTGATAAAGAAATACCCGCCATGTTTATTGGCGACTCTGTTCGATTAGGCCAGATACTTACCAACCTGATGGGCAACGCCGTTAAGTTTACCGACAAAGGGCATATAGCCTTAACAGTTGAGAAACTGAGCGACGATGGTGACTATATGCAGTTACGTTTTAAGGTTAGTGATACTGGTATAGGTATAGCCGCTAATAAACATGAATTTATTTTTCAGGCATTTGCACAGGTTGATGATAGTCATAAACGTGTTTATCAGGGTACAGGCCTGGGTTTAAGTATATCGCGCCGCCTGGTAGAACAAATGAACGGGCGTATTTGGATAGAAAGCGAACCAGGCCATGGCAGCCATTTTATTTTTACCATTACGCTAAAACTAAGTCTGCAACCTGAACCAGAGTTGCCAAACTATAGCCACCTGCAACTGCTTACTTTGGTAGATAGCGATAATAAAAAAAACAGCTACAGTAACCTGGCCAGCTTATTAAGCCTGCCCAACTCTATCATAAATAACCTAAACCAACTTAGCCCGGCAACAGCACCAGGCAAACAATGCCTGCTATTGGTAGACCATGCAGACTATACTGATATGCTACCAGCTATAGCAACAAAACTGGCTAATACCAATATGGTAAAACTGGTTGCCATAAACCAAAACACCGATATTGAAACCAAAGCCAGCATTGAAGAGCTGGGCTTTAAAATTTTGCTTAAGCCAATAATAAGTTACGATTTAAGGACAGTACTGGATAGCTACCCAGCACAGGTAAGGGCCCCAAGGCCTGATGTTGCTCAGGTATCGGGCCGCCATGCAGTAATGGCTCCCACTGCCCCACTACACTTTTTAGTAGTAGAGGATAATGATGTAAACCGCCTGCTAACATCGCGTGTAATAGAAAAGCTGGGTTACACTGTTGATGTTGCCGAAAATGGCGAAGAAGGTGTAGAACTTGTAAACGCACGGATATATGATATGGTGGTTATGGATATACAAATGCCCCTGATGGATGGCCTGGAAGCAACCCAGCTGATAAGGGAGATAGATGCAGAACGGGGAGTACATACACCAATTATTGCTATGACCGCCCATGCCATGAAAGGCGACCGTGAAAAGTACCTTGTGCAGGGTATTGATGAATACATATCAAAGCCGTTTGAAAGAAAGCAACTGGAAGAGAAAATACAGATTTTAACAGAACGATTTGAACGACCTACCCAATTATTTAACCAGAAAAAAAGCTCGGCTATGGAAAACAGTGAGGCGCCAAAGGTAGACCTAAGCTATTTAGAAAGCCTTTTAAATGGTAATTACAGCGCAATAAGCGAAGTGCTTACCATGTTTATTACCCAAACCCCATCGTTACTGGGAGAAATGCGCAATGCTTATAGTAACGGGCAAATGGACAAACTAAGTAAAATTACCCATAAGCTAAAGGGCACTTTGGTGGCCATAGGTGTAAACGGTAAAGACATGGAACGTTTAAAGACTATTGAAGAACAAGCGATACAGGATGCAGATAGGAATAATATAAAAGTAATGTTGGATACCTCTACCGATAGGTTATTGGGTATAGTTGATGAAATTAAAGAATACGTTGAAAATTTGAACCACAAAACGAATGCTTAAGCCTACCACAACATATATTAACCAACCACCAAAACAGTTCTGCTATGAAGAAACCTTTACTTTTAGTAGAAGATAATGAAATAGATGCGTTTCGCATCAGGCAGGCTTTAGCCAATGGTGCATATGCCAAGTACAAAGTACAGCATTTTACCACTTTGGGCGAAGCTATAGTATGGCTTAAAACTAATGATGCCCAGATGGTATTATTAGACCTTGGTTTGCCTGATAGCGTGGATACTAAAACGTACCACAACTTTGCTGAAAAACAACCGTTTTTGCCAGTGGTAATTCTATCTTCAACAGACAATTACCATATTGGGCTTGATGCAATACGCAATGGGGCACAAGACTTTGTAGAGAAAGAAAGACTGGAGCCTATAATACTGGAAAGGGCTATTAACAAAGCACTGGAACGCAACCGCCTGCTACATGAACTTGAAAAAGCCCGCACCAATGCCCAGCAAAGCGCATCTAAGTTAACATCGGTAATAGACAATTCTCAGCAAACAATATGGTTGGTTGATACCGACTTTAAGCTAGAGGCATTTAACAAAAAATTCTCGACCAGTATTAAGCGTAAAACAGGAGTAATACCTCGAGTAGGCGAGAGTGTAAATGATAATGTGCATATAAACAACTTCGACTCGTGGCGCTTTTTGTATAACCGTGCCTTGCTAGGAGAACAGTTTACCGAGGTGAAGCGCTATGTAATAGATAGCCGCGACTACTACGCCGAATATACCTTTGTGCCAGTAAAACAAAACGGAGACGTATCAGGTATTTCTGTAAGTGCACGCGACATTACTAACAAACGCCGCATGATGGCTTTGCTGCAGGCAGAAAAGCAAATACTGGCCGACCAGGCAATGGGTAAATCGTTTGATATATCATTTACCAACCTAATAAATAATGTTGAAAAGCTGGGGCATGGTATGCAGTGTTCTGTTATGCTTTGTAAACCCGATAGTAAGCTATATTACGTAGCAGCCCCATCTATGCCCGAAAAGTTTGTAGCAAAAACCAATGGTATATGCTCGGTGCCCGAAAAGCTGAACGCCCCTATTGTTTTGAACGGCCCTACCACAACAGTGCTTGATAAAATGTTCACCACAGGCTGGGAACAGGTACGTAGCGTTGGCAAAACATTTGGGTATGATACAATATACTCTTTCCCTATACTATCAAGCCGTAACACCACATTGGGTTGTATAACGGCTTATTACAAAACAGGGGTAAAAACATCAAAGCTTGATTTTGAAATTATAGAGCGGATAAAATTATTAGCATCGGCCATTATAGAGAAGCAAATATCAGACGAAACGATAACGGCTAATGAGATGCGCTTCAGGGCGCTAATTGAAAAAAGCCCGGAGGTGATATTGTTGCTTGATGAGAAAGGTAAAATGCAGTATGCATCGCCATCAGCAAGTAAAAACCTGGGGCTAAAAACCAATGAGCTGGAAAGTACCACTTTGTTTAAATACCTTAATAAGGAAGACCTGGACGATGTGAAACGCAAGCTTGCCCGCCTGCTTAAAAAACCTGATAGCTCTTGCAGCATAAGCATGCAACTGGCAAACAAAAAAGGCGAGTGGCGCAAGTTTGAAGGCAAAGCCACCAACCTGCTTAAAGATACATCGGTGGGGGCTATAGTAATTAACCTAAGCGATGTAACCGATGAGTTTGAAACCCGCAACGAACTTAAACTACGCGAAAGGGCGTTAGAAGCATCGAGCAACGGTAAGGTAATAATCAACTCATTTTTGCCGGGTATGCCTGTAGTATATGCCAACCAGGCGTTTTTTGAAATGAGTGGTTTTGACGAAGATGATATAATAGATAAAGACAGTAGCTTTTTGATAGGCCCCGACTCAGCGCCTGAAACTATAGAAGAAATTTATTCGGCGCTGCTTAACAAAACGGAGTTTAAAGGAGAGATACTCAGCTACCGTAAAGACGGAAGCAAATTCTGGTGTTACATAACCTTATCACCGGTGTTTGATGAAAAAGGAGAACTGGTATATTATATATGTAACATGAATGATATTAGTGCCCTCAAGGATACTGAGATTAAACTGCGCCAAAAGAATAATGAGCTAAACACCTTTGTATACAAAGCCACTCACGACTTAAAAGGCCCGTTAGCCTCAATACTTGGGTTAAGCCAACTGGCTGCAGATAACGTTAAAGACCCCGAGGCATCAAGCTATATTAACTATATACGCGAGAGTACGCTTAGGTTGGATATGATACTGAACGACTTGCTGCGCATATCTACTGTAACACACGTTACGCCAAGCTACCAGCGTATAGACCTTAACAAGATTGTAAACAATATAGCCAGTATTGTTGGTGGCAACCATAAAAAAGAAGGGGTTGATATTAAAACCAGCATTAACGTAACCAACGATTTGTTTACCGATGAAACGCTGCTTACATCGGCGCTGCAAAACCTGCTGGACAACGCAGTGAAATACAAAAACACCCGAGCTATACAACCTTATGCAATGATAGAAGCCCACAACTTTAAAGAAGGAGTTGCCATTAGCATATCAGACAACGGTTGCGGCACCCCAAAAGAAATGCAAGACAAAATTTTTGATATGTTTTTCAGGGGTAATGAAAAGTCAACAGGGTCAGGTCTTGGGCTGTATATGGTGAAGAAAGCGGTAGAAAAATTAAACGGCGATATCAATTTTACATCAGAGGTTGGTGTGGGGTCAGTTTTCACGTTATATTTGCCAAGCCTAAAACAGATGTAAAAATTTGGATATTAGTAAAAAAATCAGTTATTTAGAGTGCTTAAATTGAGAGTATGGCAGTGAAAAAACCCCAATCGTCGTACAAAAATGTGATGCTGATTGACGACAGCGAGATTGATAACTTCATCAACCAGAAGATGATTGAGGGCTGCAACTTTGCAGGAAACGTGTATGTACATACCAGCAGCAAGAGCGCTTTAGAGTTTTTAAAGAACTTTGACCGTACTGGTGTGTTCCCAAAAGAGCTTAGCCCAGAGGTTATTTTTCTCGACATCAACATGCCTATAATGGATGGTTTTCAATTTGTAGATGAGTTCCAGAAGCTAGGTAAAGAACTGCGCGATACTATTAAGATTGTTTTCCTTACCACATCGCTAAACCCACAAGACCAAGAGAAAGCGATGAAAACACCGGGTGTGCTTAAATACATTAACAAGCCCCTTACCCGCGACCATTTGAATGGAATAGCTAAATAGCCTAGAGCTTTAAGCGTGTAGATATTTGAATCCCTGACACTAACGTGTTGGGGATTTTTGTTTCCCGTAATTATCGTATAAAAGGGTACCATCAAAGCCAACCTTATACTTTGTACCATTAAAATCTGTTAATGATAAATGGTCAGATTTAATTTCTAATTCAGGAGTGTCGTCATCGTTTAGGTTTAAAAATATATCAGCCCCTCTGAATTGCCATTTGATATTGCCATTCTTGTCAATCCTTGCAATACAAAGTTCGCCCCTTGTTATAAAGTCATCTTCTAATTTATGAAGGCTAAAACAAGTAGCCTCATCTACCTCTGTAGACCACACTAATTCAAGATTAGGGAGTTGAAGGCATAAAACATAATTATCTACACATACAAATAACCTACTGCCTTCAATTGATGATGAGTCTTCAAGATTATATGCCGCATCTTTAATAGTTGCAATACATGTAATAATTGAATCCGCCTTATATATTACAGTCAATTTATCCGATTCTGTGAAAGATGGATTGGGTTGCTCATCATGAGCCAGCACCTCAATGATGTTTCTATCAAAATTATATATAGGCATATTCAAATATAAAAAAAGCCCCGCTTTGTAGCAGGGCTTTCTTCTATCTACATAATTATAGTAATTAGCTAAGTTGGCGAGAGAAACGTTTACGGTCTTCCTCGTTTAGGTAAATCTTACGCAGACGGATACTCAATGGGGTAATCTCCACGTACTCGTCTTTCTGTATGTATTCCATAGCCTCCTCTAAAGAGAATTTAATGGCAGGTGCAATACGGGTTTTATCGTCAGAGCCGCTGGCGCGCATGTTGGTTAGTTTTTTCTCGCCTGTAATGTTAATTACAAGGTCGCCGGCACGTATGCCTTCGCCAACTACCTGGCCGCTGTAAACCTCATCACCCGGATCAACAAAGAAAGAACCACGGTCTTGCAGCTTATCAATAGAGTAAGCAACAGATGTGCCTTTGTCTTTAGCAATCAATACACCATTAATACGCTCAGGTATAACACCTTTCCAAGGCTCGTAACCTTTAAAACGGTGGGCTATAATAGCCTCGCCCTGGGTAGCGGTAAGTAATTGGTTACGTAAACCAATAATACCACGGGCCGGTATGTTAAATTCAATATGCTGTAAATCGCCTTTAGGCTCCATAATGGTAAGCTCGCCTTTGCGTTGGGTAACCAACTCAATTACTTTACCCGAAGTAGCATCAGGAACGTCGATAGTTAAAACCTCAATAGGCTCACATTTTTGGCCATCAATAGTTTTGATGATAACCTGTGGCTGGCCTATTTGAAGCTCATAGCCTTCGCGACGCATTGTTTCAATTAGGATTGATAAATGGAGAATACCACGACCAAACACTAAGTAAGAGTCGGCGCTGCTGGTTTCTTCTACGCGAAGTGCAAGGTTTTTCTCAAGCTCTTTAAATAAACGGTCGCGTAAGTGGCGCGATGTTACAAACTTGCCCTCTTTACCAAAAAACGGTGAGTTGTTAATGGTAAACAACATATTCATTGTAGGCTCATCAATAGGGATGGTTTTTAAGCCTTCAGGGTTTTCAAAGTCGGCAATGGTATCGCCAATTTCAAAACCTTCAATACCTGTAACAGCACAAATTTCGCCCGAGGAAACTTCAGACACTTTAGTACGGCCAAGGCCTTCAAATATAAAAAGCTCTTTAATACGAGATTTGGTAATGGTACCATCGCGCTTAACAACCGATACCGGCATATTATCGGCCAGGCGTCCACGCGATACTCGGCCAATAGCGATACGGCCGGTGTAAGTAGAAAAGTCTAAAGAGGTAATTTGTAACTGTGGGGTACCCTCTTGCTGCGGAGCAGGTGGTATTTTATCAATAATTACATCCAACAAGTAGGTAATATCTTCGGTTGGGGTTTTAGGGTCAGGCCCCATCCAGCCTTGTTTAGACGAACCAAATACGGTTGGGAAATCCAACTGCTCTTCGGTAGCCTCCAGGTTAAAGAAAAGGTCGAAAACGTTATCGTGAACCTCATCAGGACGGCAGTTAGGCTTATCAACTTTATTGATAACCAAAATTGCTTTTTTACCTTGAGAAAGTGCTTTTTGAAGAACGAAACGAGTTTGGGGCATAGGGCCTTCAAACGCGTCAACTAATAAAATAACACCATCGGCCATGTTTAACACACGCTCTACTTCACCTCCAAAGTCGGCGTGACCAGGGGTATCGATAATGTTGATTTTAACACCTTTGTAACGCACAGATACGTTTTTGGCAAGGATGGTGATACCACGCTCGCGCTCAAGGTCGTTGTTGTCCAGAATTAATTCTCCTGTTTGCTGGTTATCGCGAAACAGTTTTGTTTGCAATAAAATTTTGTCAACCAAAGTAGTCTTACCGTGGTCAACGTGGGCAATGATTGCTATATTACGTATTTGTTCCATACTCGCTTTTAAAACGGGTGTAAAGGTACGTTTATTTATTGGATTTTTGGCTATAAAGCAATAGCCAAAGCCGAGAATTAACAAAGATTTGATACGTATTAGGCTATTTAATGATGATTTTTATCAGTTTACCTAAATATTTGGCGTTTAAAATTTGATAATTGGGGATACATAAACTAATTTCGCCTTAGTAGTAAAAACATCAACCAATGAGAGCTATAGATTCTTTGCTTGGCGAATACGCCGAAAGCCACCAAAACAAAACAAACAAAGCCATACACTATGTGTGTGTACCAGCAATATTTTGGACAGTAGTAGCCCTGCTATGGAGCATAAAACTACCATTTGATTTTGAACTGGCGGGGCGCACCATACAGTTTAATGCCGCTTTTATAGCCCTTACACTGGTGCTTATTTACTACATACGCCTATCATTTACCCTGGCACTGGGTATGTTATTTTACACATTGCTATGTGCAGCGCTTTGTTATGCTTACGAAGCTAAGGTAGACCCGGCATTGGGCGGATTCCCTTTATGGGCATTTGCATTGATTACTTTTGTTGTAGCATGGATAGGCCAGTTTTACGGCCATAACATAGAAGGTAAAAAACCATCGTTTTTAAAAGACCTTCAGTTTTTATTAATTGGCCCGGCCTGGATAATGAGCTTTATCTACAAAAACGTAGGTTTAAAATATTAATATGCGCAAACTTATTTTAGTAGCAATAGCCCTGCAACTTTCTGTTGCGGGGCTTTTTGCAGAAGTGCTTCCGGTAAAAACTCCCCCAACCACGCAAGGCATGGGTACCCCCACTAAGAGCGGGATTTATTCCAATGGAAGTATCAAAGTCCTCTCGTGGAATATATTTATGCTGCCTAAAATAGCCGGCAACACCGGGCAGGCAATGCGCGCAAAAGGCATTATTGATGCGCTGAAAAATACCGACTACGATGTTATTGTTTTTCAGGAAGCGTGGACCAAGAAAGTGCGAGCCGCTATATGGGAGGGGCTGAAAGCTACTTACCCTTACGATGCCGGGAATCCGCTTAAAGGCGGTGTTACCATTACCAACAGCGGTATTTGGATTATAAGCAAACTGCCCATTAAAACCCGTGTAGACAAGCTATACCGCGAGTGCGACGGGGCCGATTGCTTTGCCCGTAAAGGCGCTACACTTATAGAAGTGGAGAAAGATGGCAAAACCTTTCAGATAGTAGGCACCCACCTGCAAGCCGATGAAGGAAAGGCCAAACAAAAGGTGCGTAACGAACAATATTACGACCTAAACAAACTGCTGGGCGAAGCCCATAAGGATGGTGTTGCCCAAATTATAGCCGGCGACTTTAATACCCCTGTTACCGACACTGCCCGTTATAATTATATGCTACGCTCCCTAAAATCGGAAGACGGGCCACTGAGCGGTAATATGCAATACACATGGGATAATACTACCAACGATATTACCCATGGCCAAAAAGACACCAGCCAGGTGACGTTGGATTATATTTTTACCCGCCCAAACGGCTTTAACTTTACCAGCGAGCGCAGGGTGATAAAACGTTTCCAGGTGCGCTGGGCCTGCGACAAGATAGACCTAAGCGACCACTATGCTATGGAGGGTGTGTTTGAATATTAGATAGCGGTAAAGTGGTTCAAGTCGCTAAATAATTCTTGACAAAGGGCCTTTGCCGGTTGTATCTTTGCAGTAAACCTGTTGCATGCTTATTATCCCCCTAAAAAACACCGGCAAAAAGTCGAAATTTTACTACAACAGAAGCCCTTACAGCCTAATGCAGGACTCCGAATGGATAATGCAGATGGTTTGTGGGCCGGAAGATGATTTAGAGGAGGGGTATGTTATTTTTGAGGTAAACTATAAGGACAAAACAGGGTATTAAAATAACCTGCAAAAAGTTAAATTTTTACTACAACAGTATTGGATACAGCAGGGTAAACTATTTTGATTTTAGTTTGACAGAAACTGATAAATATGAGTGTGTAGGCATTAAAATTGCAAACTATATCTTTTAAAATAGTAAATTTGAAATTGAATTAAATTATTGAATTATGAGCATGGTAGAAGAAGCTGTTTTGGTAGACGCAAAATCAATTGTTGATGCGCAACGTAAGTATTTTAACACGGGTGCTACCAAGGGGTACGACTTTAGGTTGAAACAACTGAAGCTGTTAAAAGCCGCGGTTGAGAAACACGAAAAGCAGATAGTTGACGCCCTGTATGCCGATTTGCGCAAACCGGCGTTGGAAGCCTATGCTACCGAACATACCATTACCCTGGCCGACCTTGACCTTGCCATAAAAAATCTGGCAAGCTGGATGAGGCCTGAGCGTGTGCCTACCCCGCTGTTTTTTATGCCGGGCAAAAGCCGTATCCATTCTGAGCCCTATGGTGTAACGCTTACTATTGCTCCCTGGAATTATCCGTTTAAAAACCTGATAGCCCCGGTTATTGGTGCTTTGTGCGCTGGCAATACCATGGTGCTAAAACCATCGGAACTGGCACCCGCTACTTCTAAAGCTATTGCCGATATGGTAGCTGAGTTTTTTGAGCCGCAATACATGACGGTTATTCAAGGTGGTGTAAAAGAAACACAGGCCTTGCTTGAAGAGAAATGGGACTTTATCATGTTTACCGGCGGTACAGAAATTGGCCGCATTATATACCAAGCCGCGGCTAAAAACCTTACGCCTGTTGCATTGGAATTAGGTGGTAAAAGTCCGTGTATTGTAGATAGCGACGTTAACATAGAAGTGGCCGCTAAACGTATTTGCTGGGGTAAATTCACCAATACGGGCCAGATATGTATTGCACCTGACTATATCTATGTGCAAAAAGATATTAAGGCTAAGTTTATTGAGCTGGTTAAGAAAAATATTACTGAGTTTTTTGGGACAGACCCTAAGCAAAGCCCCGACTTTGGCCGTATTATCAGCAACCGCCACTTTAACCGCATTAAAAACCTGATAGATGGTGATGTAATTGTGGGTGGCCAAACCGACGAAAGCCAAAAGTATATTGCCCCTACCGTTATTGATAATGTAACTGTAGACAGCAAAGTAATGCAGGAAGAGATATTCGGCCCTATTATGCCTATTATGGAGTACAATAAAATTGACGAAGTAATAAGCCATATTAACAGCGGCAGCAAGCCGTTGGCCCTTTACATATTTACCAGCAATAGCAGCTTTAGCGATAAGATTGTAAAAGAAACTTCATCGGGCGCTGTACTTATTAATGATGTACTGGTGCATGCAGGTCACCCGCACCTACCCTTTGGCGGTGTAGGTAACAGCGGCATGGGCGCCTACAATGGCCGCATAAGCTTTGATACGTATTCTCACCGCAAAGGTGTACTTACCCGCTCTTTTATGTTCGATGTAAAACAGCGCTACGCCCCGGCTACAGAGAGCAATACCAACTTCTTAAAGTTTGCTATAAGGAAGTTGATTGGATAGTCTTTTATAAGAAAAGGAAAGCATAATCTGGTTATGCTTCCCTTTCAAACTCTTAATTCACAACTTGGTTAACCTACTTTAACCACCACATTGTCCCCATCCACACTGGTTGGGTATTGCAACATGGGTGTGCGGGCCGGGCCTTGCTTTAACGAGCCATCAAGGCCGTAAATAGTGTTATGCCATGGGCAAACAAAGGTATCTCCCTGCTTTTCAAGCGGACCACCTTCGTGGGTGCACTTAAATTCGAAGGCGGTGTAGGTACCGTCAGCGTTCTTATTGATAAGTAGCTTAGGTCCTTTCTCTACGTCTACTACTTTGGCTTTTAGTTCTTTGAAATCGGCAACAGGTAACATAACTGCGCCATTGGTAATGGTAAGAGCAGCTGGTGCTACGCCACCGGTGGTAGTACCACCCGCCACAGCGGCAGGGGTTTTACAGCCTTCGGCTGCTAATATGGCGCCGCCTAACAATAGGCCACCACACATAAAGGTAGATTTCTTAAGAAAATCGCGACGATCATTTTTCATACTATTCTTCGGTTTCAAGTTCGTATTGTAAAGCTATCATTTTTACGGCAGTAATTGCAGCCTCAACCCCTTTATTTCCATGTTTGCCACCGGCACGGTCCACGGCTTGCTGCATATCGTTTGGTGTAAGTACCCCAAAAATAA
The DNA here is from genome assembly GCA_945869825.1 of Chitinophaga pinensis. Taxonomy (GTDB): domain Bacteria; phylum Bacteroidota; class Bacteroidia; order CAMBQF01; family CAMBQF01; genus CAMBQF01. The sequence continues at coordinate 20,301 of CAMBQF010000045.1, forward strand.
CCGGGGTGTTATACTCCAGGCCAAGGGTCATAATACCGTTGGCAACGCTATCGCAAATAAAGTCGAAATGGCGCGTCTCGCCTTGGATAACACAGCCCAGGCATATAACGGCATCAGGCTCGGCATTATCAAGCAGTAACTT